>NZ_FOXB01000002.1 GCF_900115615.1 Hydrogenimonas thermophila
GGTTGTCTTACCCCTCTTTGTCTCGGTGCCTATAGCGAGGGGGTCATACCCGGTCCCATCCCGAACCCGGAAGTCAAGCCCCTCTGCGCTGATAATACTGCTCCCTTCGGGAGTGGGAAGGTAGGTCGGTGCCGGGCTGGAGGTTTCTTTCTTCTTACGTTTTTATCTCCTAATAAATCTTTTTGATTCTTTAATTAATTTTATTCTTCCTGATTATTTTATACCGTTCTATTCTTTAGTTTCGTGAATTTTATTTTACTTCTAAGTACCTGTTTAAAAGTAATCCCAATTAATAGCGAGACTCTTGTGCTTGCACTCTCTGTGAGAAAGTCTCGACCCCTTATTCGGGGATGGGACTTCAGTTCCAAAAATTAAGTGGTGTTTCTATTGGTTTGATACTTAAATATAATAAAATTTATCAATATAATAAATAACTTTGATAAAAAATAGTATTCTTATAAATATATAATATAATCTATAATATATAGATATAAGTTAAAACTATTGAACTATCTTTCAGCAAAATAAGACTCCTTTAAACGTAATCCATCTATAATTAGTGCTAATGCAGGACTGTCAGGACTGTAGGATGGTAAAAACCATTACATATCAAGGAGTAAATATGAAAAAGTTGATCTCAGTATCTGTAGCTGCAGCAGTTGCTGCATCAGTTAGTTTTGCATCATCTACAGATGATCTAAGAGCAGAGCTTGAGGCTCTTAAAAAAGAGGTTGCCGCACTTAAAAAGCAAACAAAAGGCTTAAAAGCTAAAAAACTTAAAAAGCAGATCAGTGAACTTAAGTCTGCTGCACTTAATGATAATATTAAGTGGAATGTTGATTTTAGAACTGCATATGATGTAATTGGATATAAATATTCTGATGGTTCATCTGATTGGAATCAAATAATGACAAATAGACTTTGGTTAGGTATGGGTTATGCACCTACAAGCAATATTACCTTCAAGGGCTTATTGAGTTACTATAAGCAGTACGGTCAATCTACTTCACAGGCTATGAATGCTTTTAACTATTTTGACTGGGTTGTAAATGAAACACCTAATCCAAGTGGAGAACTTAGAGTAAAAGAGGCTTATTGGTTATATTTTGGAGATGATTTCTTTGGTGTAGATATTCCTTGGACAGCAAGTATAGGTCGTCGTCCAGCAACAGATGGTCTTCTTGTTAACTTTAGAGATGATCAAAATGCTAAATCTCCAATTGGACATATCATAAATACAGAATTTGATGGTGCAAGTTTTAAGTTTGACTTGAGTAATGTTACAAATGTTTCAGGTATGTATTTTAAAATTTGTCTTGGTCGTGGTATGACAAATGCAAATATTCGTTATGCTGGTATTCAGCCTAATATTACTCAGTCTACAGGATTATTTGGTGGAAGTGGACAATTCTTGATTACTAATATGACAGGTTCAGAATATACTAAAGTTGATGGATATGAATCTACTGATTTATTTGGATTTATTTTTGTTCCTTATGATGATGGTCAATATTCTGTTCATACAACAGCATTTAAAGCACTCAATCTTCCTGGTATGAAGATTAATGATATGGCTGATACAAATGGAGATGGTATTCCAGATGCATATTTAGCTGATTTTAAACAAGTAGGTGATTTATATGGAGCAGCTATAAGTTTTCTTGCACAAGGAATAGGTGATGGAATAAGTGATATGCTTGATGATACAAACTTCTTTGTCAGTTTGGCTGCAAGTAAAACAGATCCAGATGGAAATAATCAAATGCTTGGTATGACTATGATGACACCTACTGGCCCTATGGTACTTGGTGCAGCTCCAGGAGAATCTAAAACAGGTACTTCTTGGTATACAGGTATAAATTGGCCTTGTCAACTAATAGATGATGCACGTGTTGGTGTAGAGTACAATCACGGTAGTCAATACTGGAGAAGTTTTACATATGCTGAAGATACATTAGCAGGAAGCAAGCTTGCTGCACGTGGTGATGCATATGAGATTTGGTTCAATAAAGAGTTGATTGGTAAAATTTTAACAGCGCAAGTTCGTTATACATATATTGACTATAAATATACGGGTAGCAATGGATTTTTTGCTGATGGTGGAACACCACTTACAATTGATCAAGCAGAAGCTATGGGTATGACAACTGTTGATAAAGCCCAAGATATTCGATTCTATCTGCGCTATCGCTACTAATTAAAAATATTCTCGATCTCCCTTTCTGCGCCCTTTTGGGGCGCAACTTTCTACTATAAAATCTGTTTTAGAAGATTGTCTACTATATTTTTGTAGTAACCTTTTTGTAGTTTGTCTCCCATTGCTACAGGTGGAGTACCGTTATCTGAAAATTCTCTAATCTGCATATCTAAAGGGATTTTTCCAAGGAATGGTATGTCATATCTTTTTGCTGTCTCTTCGCCACCGCCTTTTCCAAAAATGTCATATCGTTTTTTAGTATCTGGGGCTATGAAGAAGCTCATATTTTCTACCAACCCTCCGATTGGTACATTTATATCTTTAAACATCATAATAGCCCGGCTTACATCATCTAGTGCTACAGGTTGTGGTGTTGTAACTATAACTCCGGCAGTTATTGGCAGTTCTTGAGCCATAGTAAGTTGAATGTCACCTGTTCCTGGAGGCATATCTATAACTAAAAAGTCCAGTTCTCCCCAGTCAACATCTTCAAGGAATTGGATCAATGCACTTACAGCTACTGAACTTCTCCATACAAGCGGTGTATCTGAAGATGGAGTTGTTAAACCTACACTCATTATTTTGATACCAAAGTTTTCACTTGGAACAATTTTATTGTTATCGTTCCATTTTAGTTTTTCATCTGCAACTTGTGTCATTCTTGGTACATTTGGACCATAGACATCTGCATCTAAAAGACCAACTTTAAATCCTTTTTGAGCTAAAGCAACAGACAGGTTAACTGAAACTGTACTTTTACCTACTCCACCTTTTCCGCTTGTTACGGCAATAACACGTTTTGCATATGGTGCACGGTTATTTGGATTGGCAGTATTTCCATAGTTCATAGATTTTTTTTGTGTTAATGCTTTTCTTTTAACCTCTACTTCTCCATTAAACAGATCGTTTAGGCGCGATTCCAGTATGTTATAGGCTTCATCATTTTGCATTGATAGCGTAATAACAGGTTTTTCATCTTCAACTTTTACATCTTCAACTATTTTTAGATCAATAATAGATTTATCAAGTCCTGGGTATTGAACTTTTTGAAGTTCATTTAAAATATCTTCTCTACTCATACGGATTACTCCTCATCTCTCTTTGTAAAAGCATAATTGTCGAACGTGCTTTTTGTATCCATTGTTGAATAAGCGGAGCAGCAGTTGGAAAGTTTTGTGCTAAATCATTATATATTTTTGTTCTCTCTTGTAACAGCTGCATAAATCCTTGCATCATTTGAGATTTCATATTATTCTCATGTGCATGGTGCATAATCTGTTTTAAAAGAGCCATTCTATCTTTTAAAGGTAGTTCAAGACCAAGTAATTTTCCAACTTTTACAATATCTGCATTGGTAACATATACACCCGAATAGAAGAGAGCCATCAAATGTCGCTCTACACCTTCATAAGCCGGTGGCAAAACATTTTCATTATGTTTACGACTCATGCTTCTCTCCTTTTATTTAAATTTGCTTCAGCTGCTTTAGCAACATTTTCATCTACATCTTTTTTTAGACGTTCTAGAAGATCTAATGGTGCAGATGGATTTTCAGCAACACGCATACGAACCATTTTATCTGAATCATCAGCAAGAGTTTTTAAAATTTTTGCCGGTGTGTTTGGATTTCCTGAGAGACCATCACGTACAATTTTTTCATCACTAAAAAGTGTTTGAAGTATGTGTGATGGTGTATTTGGATTGGTTGCTACAAGAGCACGTACAAGATTAACTTCATCTTTTGCAAGTTTTTCCAATATATGTATAGGTGTATGCGGATTTTTTGCAACTGCCCAGCGACTACCCATATCTTCAACTTCTGATAGTTTTATCAGAAGCTCTTCCATTATGGGACTTTTCTCTTTCTCTCTTTCATAAACTGATGTTCTAAGACTCAGGTTCATAGCAACCTGACCTACAACTTGCATATCATTACAAAATGTTTCAAATATTGTTTTGACCTCTTCAAGAGGAAGTGTTTTGTCTTCTAGTTTTTCTATTGCCTGTTCTTTATTCATCTCTCTACACTCTTTTCTTTATTTGATTTCAATTTATGGTATCAAAAAGGTCTGTACTAGTCAATTATATGCATATTTTAGGTAGTTAATAGAATAGATTCAAGGTATTAATAATAATATTTTTTTATCTCTTCAAAAAAAATTCTCAGACTCATCATAAAAACTGCACAATGTGTAGAAATAGATAAATTTTTTGTTAATGAAATGTAATTAAAGGAAAATTATTCTTCATTTCAGGCTTGACTAAGAAAGACACTCATACAATGTAGATGTATCGGAAATCCCGAAAAAATGGTGCATTAAGCACTAAAAACTTAAATATAAGGAGTGGTAATGAAGCAGTGGCTTAAGACACTTTGCTTTGCGGGTCTCTTTTCTGCTACCGCATTAATGGCAGCAGATAAGATTACTATTCAACCCGAAGAAGCTATAAAGCTAATTGGCAAACCCGGTTACGTTTTTGTAAGCGGTGACAGTGAAACGGCGTTTGAAGGTGGACACATTAAAGGTTCACGCAACATGTATGCCCACCATCTGCATCATGCGGATATTATGGGAAATCTACATTGCGAACCTTTGTATCAATGTCCTGAACATGCGGAGCACTACATAAGTAGTAAAGGAATCAAAAATAGCGACACAATTATTGCGTATGATAACTGGAGGGGACCAAACGCAACTGGTGTTTACAGTTTCTTTAAATCTTTTGGGCATGAAAAAGTTTATGTACTTGATGGAGGACAAGACGGTATAAAAGCTCTTGATCCAAATCAGCAAATCTACAATAAATTAAAAGCTGAAAAAAGAAAATTGAAAAAAGCTTACAAGAAAGCTAAAAAAGCAGGTGACAAAGCTAAAATGGCTGAGCTAAAAGCAAAACAGAAAGAGATAAAAGCTCAGATGAAACAAGTTGAGAAAAAACTTCTTGTTCAAAGAGGTAAGGAGAAACACTTTAAGCATACTCATTATAAAATTGATCGTAACAAAATGAAACCTGAAATGCTTGCTACTACCGAAGAGGTGTACAAAGCTATGCAGGATATTTTGAAAAATGGTGATAAGAGTAAATATGTCATTATCGATACAAGAGGTATGACAGAGATAATTGGTGAGCGTAAGATGGATAATGTTGCACGTGGCGGGCATATTCCAGGTTCAAAGTTTATTGAGTGGAAAAAGGTTACTGACTTTGATCGCAAAAAGAGCTTCCGCAAAAAAGAGGAGTTAAAAAAGATGTTTGAAAAATATGGAGTAACTCCAGACAAGACAATTTATGCCTATTGTCAAGTAGGTGCTGGGCGTGGCTCTGAAATTATTACGGCGCTCGAGTTACTTGGTTATAAAAATGTAAAAGTCTATTCAGGTGCGTGGGATACCTGGGGCAATAACATGAATCTACCGATTCGACGCTAAGGGAGAGTGAACTATGATGCAAGAAGCACAAAATATTAAAAGACGAGATTTTCTTAAATTTTCAGGTGTGACGGCAGCACTTGTAGCGTCACAGGGTAGTCTGTTTGCAAAAACCGGTGTTATTAAGGTTGAAAACGGCAAAGAGGATTATCCAAATACGACTTACACTGAAGAGATGTATCGTAATGAGTTTGATTTTACACGTGGTAAAAAGGAAGATACAGGATTTGCTTACCACTGTGTCAACTGTCAGGGTAACTGTGCTTGGGAGGTATGGTCGCATAATGGTATTGTTACTCGTGAAAATCAATCAGCACGATACCCTTCAATAAATGCAAAGATTCCAGACTTTAACCCACGCGGATGTAACAAAGGTGTTCAACACTCTCAAATAATGTATGAAAAAGATCGCATTCTTTACCCTATGAAGCGTGTTGGTGAACGTGGTGAGGGTAAATGGAAACGAATAAGCTGGGATGAAGCTGCTACTGAAGTTGCAGAAAAAATCTTTGATGTAATGACTGATCCTAATCGTGGACCTGATAAGTTGATGGTACACGCTGGTACAGGGCTTTTAACTGAAGGTAGACGTGGTGCACCTTTGAGATTTTCAACACAGCTTGGTGCAGTTCGTATCTATCCTGCATCTTATCTTGGCGATATGTTCTCTGGTGCGGCGATTGCTTATGGTGAGGGTAACGTCGGTGGAACATATGACTTTATGTACAATGTTGATACATCGATTTTCTGGGGCGGTAACCCATCAGTTTCTCGTATTCCTGATGCCCACTTTGTATGGGAAGGTAAATATAACGGTGCTAAAGTCATTATTATCACACCTGAGTTTAATGCATCTGCAAAGTCTGCTGACCTTTGGATTCCTATTAAACCAGGAAGTGATAATATTTTAGCAATGAGTGTTATAAATGTTATTTTAAATGAGAAGCTTTATAAACCAGGTTTTATGAAGATTTTTACAGACCTTCCATTCCTTGTGCGTCTTGATAACCAAAAACTTTTAAGACGTTCAGATGTTGAGCATGCTAAGAATGCTGAAGAAGAGGAGAAGTTTGAAGAAGAGTTTTATGCAATGAATGCAAAAACCGGAAAGCCAGTTTTAATGCCTGGTACAGAAGGAAGCGAGCATAAAACACTTAGACTTGAAGAGTTTGGCATAGATCCAGAGCTTGAAGGTGTTTGGACAGTCAAAACAAAAGATGGTGATGTAAAAGTTACAACTGTCTTTGAAATGTTGAAAAAGTCTTCAGCAGAGTTTACACCTGAAAAGACACAAAAAATTACCGGTGTTCATCCTGATATAGTTCGTGAACTTGCTCATGATATTGCAAAACCTAAAGTTGTAACAATTACGACAGGATTCTCTCTTAACAAATATTTCAACGGAATGATGACGATTTGGAATATCGCATCAATCTGTGGTTTAACAGGACGTATGGGACCATACGGTGGTCTGAATACAGAAAATGAGTTTAGTCTCAGCGGTCTTGGCGCACTAAGCGGCTTTAGCGGCAAATATAAACCTAGATTTGGTTCAGGGTTTGTCGGCGAATTTGTCTTTGGTGATGGAATGAAAACATTTGATCAATACTTCAGTGATGAAGATGTTCGCCGTGCACAAAATGGAATGAGTAAAAAAGATTATATGGAGATTGTCCAAAAGCTTCTTAAAGAGGGTGAAAACAATAAAGGAAATCTTGAGTCACACCACGGAAATGTTGTTAAGCCTTGGTGGCAGCCTGATACAGCTATTATTGTGGCTGATTCTAAGTTCCGTCGTAATAAAGGTAGCCAGTATCGTGAAGCATTCTTGAAAAAGACCAAATTCTTCTGTTATGTAGATTTCCGTATGTCTGAAGCGGCTGTGTATGCAGATATTCTGCTTCCTGCAAAATCGCATTATGAGGTTTATGACCTTCGTACAAGTCCGGGGTACCACCGCTTTACAAACCTTGCTCAACCGATTGCAAATATGAAGCCGGTTGGAGAAGCAATGGATGAGTGGAGTATGTTTGCATTGATTGCTAAAAAGCTTGAAGAGGTTGCAAACAGACCAGAAAACAAGGCAAAAGCAAAAGTGCCTGATAGCAAGAAGTATGCTCGTGAAGGGTATCGTGATCTTGCTAACTTCTATAAAGAGTACACTAACACAGATGAAGAGTCTGAAGCAGCAGCAGAGCCATATCTTGGTACTGACAAGTTGGCTGTTCAAGCAGCACTTGAGAAGTGTGAACAGTATGAGCCGTGGACAATGGAGAAGATGTACAAAGCAGGTGGATTCCTTCAGCTTAATGAAAAAGCAGGTAAGATGTCTCCACTTTATGCTGACAGACCTTACTTTACGTTTGAAAACCACCTTTACAAGTTTGAGCGTATGGAAACAGTTAGTGGACGACAGACATTCTATGTTGATCATCCAATGTTCATTAAACTTGGTGCTGCAACTAACACAGGAATGGAAGGAATCCGTCCTCAAGGTGAGAAATATCCATTCGTTCTAATGACACCACACGCAAGATGGTCAATTCATAGTAACTACAAGCAAAGCCGTATTCTTCAGCGTTTGCAACGCGGTGTGCCATATGTACAGGTAAACAGGCTGGTTGCTGAGAAGAAGGGTATTAAAGATGGTGATACGATTCGCATATTTAACTCATTAGGTGAGTTTTATGCAATGGCAAAAGTTTCAAGCTCTTGTCCGCCAGATGGTCTTGTAATGGAGCATGGTTGGGAACCTTATATGTATAAATTTAAAAAAGGTCACAATGAGGTTGTTCCAACTGCATTGAACCTACTTGAAATGGCAGATGGTTGGGGTCACTTGAAATTTGGTGGTCTTTGGGATGGTAACCAGTATGCATATGATGGTGCTATCGATTTTGAAAAAGCAAATGTGTAAGGTAGGAGAGTAGTATGTCTAAAAGACAATTAGCAATGGTAATGGATTTGAACAAATGTATCGGATGCCAAACTTGTACTGTTGCATGTAAAACTCAGTGGACCAACCGAAATGGCCGTGAGTACATGTATTGGAACAATGTTGAAACATACCCTGGAACTGGGTATCCGAAAAATTGGATGGAGCTTGGCGGTGGATTTGACGCTGCCGGAGATCTTCAAGCTGGAGTTGTACCAAATATTGAAGCAGATTATGGTGTGCCTTGGGATTATAACCATGATGAACTGCAATTTGGTGAACAGCTTAAGCCTAATGTAGATCCGACTTGGGGACCAAACTGGGATGAAGATGAAGGTGCTGGTAACTTTCCAAGTGACAACTATTTCTTCTACATTCCACGGATATGTAACCACTGTACAAATCCTGGATGTTTGAGTGCTTGTCCTCGTGATGCGATTTTCAAAAGGGATCAAGATGGTGTTGTTTTAGTTGACCTTGATCGATGTCAGGGGTACCGATACTGTATTGCTGGGTGTCCATATAAAAAGATTTACTTTAACCCGAAAATCAGTAAGTCTGAGAAGTGTATTTTATGCTTCCCACGTATTGAGAAAGGACTTCCACCAGCATGTGCACAACAGTGTGTTGGACGTATACGTTTTGTTGGATTCCTTGATGATGAAGAGGGACAAGTGCATAAACTTGTTCACAAATATAAAGTGGCTCTTCCACTTCGCAGTGATTACGGTACTCAGCCAAATGTCTACTATGTTCCACCGACAGAAGCACCTCCGAAGTTTGATGCTGAAGGTCGTGTAATAGAGGGAAGTAACCGTATTCCTATTGAAGAGCTTGAAAAGCTTTTTGGCAAAGAAGTTCATCAAGCAATAAAAACTATTAAAGAAGAGAAAGAGAAGCGTAAAAAGACAGGTGAAAGTGAGTTGATGGATATTTTGATTGCTTATCAGCATTCAGAAATGTTCAGACTAGATCAAAACTATTATCAAAGTATTGCTAAGAAGCAAGGTCTCTCTCTTGCACCAATTGATAATCGCTATATGCAAGGTAAATTGACCTCGAACAAATATAAGTTTAAGGTGGTGGAATATGAATAAGCTTACAACAGCACTACTGGCTACTTCGCTTGTCGCTTCAGCGGCACTTGCTGAAGGTGCGGTATTGGCTCAAAAAACAGATGGTGATGTGACAAAATTAACACCGACATCAAGTGCATGGGAGTATGTCAAAGGAACTACAATTCATCTTTACCCTCAGACAACGGTTACGATGAATGATAAAAAAGCTAATGAGATCAATAAAAATGCAAAAGCTAAAGAGGCTCGTGTAAAAGCTATTTATGATGGTAAAAATATTGCATTTTTACTTGAGTGGCCTGATGGAACAAAAAGTGTTCAGCAGGGTTATAGATCAGATGTATATGGAGATGGGTTTGCTGTTCAGCTTCCTGTTAACTACAAAGATCCAAAAAAATTGCCATACATAGGTATGGGTAGTGAAGGAAGACCGGTTGTCATTCATCTTCAAAAAGCTGTTCAGCCAATTTATGAGCCAAATGGCAATGGAAATGTTGGCGATCAGCAAAATATTTTGAGTAAAAACAAGTTTGGTAAAGATATTGAAGCTTATAACGAAAAAGTTTCTAAACTTGCTGTGAAAGATTATCAGCGCTCTTTCATTTCAGAGGGTTTCCGATCTATGACAGAAATTAAAGATGGAAGTGAAAAGTTCAGTGCTGATATGAGTTATGGAAATAATACCTGGAAAGGTACAGTAATTCGCCCTTTAAAAGATTCATATCTTAATTTAAAAGGGAGCTTTCCTGTTGCATTTGCAGCATGGGATGGTTCAAAACTTAACCGTGACGGATTGAAACTTCTTTCAAGTTGGATTCCTGTGAAGCTTGTAGGACAAAGCGGTGGAGACAAACTTGTTTCAGAATTAACTGCACCTGTAAAAGGTGATGCCCAAAATGGTAAAAATCTTGTTATGCAAAATGGATGTATGGGATGTCATTACATTCCAGGTATGAGTGCTCCTGGATATATGGCTCCAGGACTTGCAAATATAGGTGGTTATGCTACAGCAGCTTATTTGCGTGAATCTATAGTTGATCCAAATGCTGTAGTAGTACCTGGGTACAATCGCAATGCACATCCAAATACACCTTGGTATAATGAAGTAGATGGTAAACGTCAATCTACAATGCCTCCATATCCGCTTGATGATAAAAGTCTTGATGATATGGTTGCATATTTAAAAACCCTCAAATCGGAGGTGAAATAATGAAAAAGTTTGCTGCATTAGCACTTTGTATGATGTTGGCTGTTGCTGCGTCTGCTAGTAGTGAAGGGTTTGAAAAGAAGGGATTTTTAACAACCAAATGGTGTGTTGAAAATGATATGTTTAAAGATTGCCGTCTTGAAACTGTTGTTTGTGGTTATGGAGGTTGTAATCAAAACTGGGAATTTGGTGATCCTATAAAAGAGGAGATGGTTCTTTATGTTCATGATGACGGAAAATATTATAAAGTTGATCTTGGACATGTAGAACGAAGTGAACTTGATGAGGCTATGAATAGAAATGAAGTAACATTGATTGGATCTTATGATGCAAAAAACAATGTTATTCACGTAAAAGAGTTTAAAGCCCCACCTCCACCGAAAAAATCTTTTTTTAAGGGTTGTCTATAAGATTTTCGCCTTTTGGCGAAAATCGATGATGGATGTTGAATGATGGATTTTAGATTAAATTCACTATTGAGTGTCCATTTTCTGCTATTATTTGCTACTAATTATTTCGAGGAATTTTAAATGGATGATAAAACAAGACTCTATATTTATGCCTTTTTGTCACGTGTTTTTACAGAAGAGTTGGATGACAAGGCACTAAATGATTTGTATGAAAATGAAGCTTTGCTTGAAACAATTGGGGAAGAGACGCTTAAATGGTTTAAAACCAATGATTTGGAATATTTAAAAGAGCAGCTTAACATTGATTATAACTCACTATTTGGAATCAATAATCATCCTATTGAATCTGCTGTTATGGATAGCAAAAATGAGATTTTAGTAGGGTTGCAAAATCCTGTAATGCAGTTTTATTTTAGTCATGGGTATGATCTTAATCTAGAAAATTCTAAGCTTTATGTGCCTGATCATGCAGGAATAGAGTTTGGTTTTATGCAGAGTATGATTAGTCAAAATGACAAGTTTACACAAGCAGAGTTTTTGCAAAAACATCTATTGAACTGGATTGTACCTTTTTTAGTAGCTGTAAAACCAATGGCAGATACACCTTTTTATAGAGATTTATGTGACTTTATCATTGAATTTCTTATGTCAGATTATTCTGCGCTTATTGATGAGGTAGGAGTGATTCATGCGTAGTGAAAGTTTGACACAAGGTGATCTGTTTAAGTTTGACTATTTCAAATGTTTGAGATCTGAGTTTGCAAAAAATGAGTGTAGTATTTGTATAGATTTATGTCCTGAAGGGGCTATGGTATTTGATCGTGGTAAATTGACTCTTGATGCAAATGCGTGTACAGCATGTTCTGCTTGTATTGGCAGTTGTCCTACTGAAGCTTTGATGAGTGAAACATTTGATCCTAACCATTTTTCATTAAACTTTTCAAAGCAGTCTGAATCGCTTATATCTTGTAAAGAGAATGTACCTTGTATTGCATCACTATCTGTAGAACACCTTATATCTATAGCTTTGCGTAAAGAAGGTGAAGTTGTTTGTGATCTTTCACACTGTTTAGAATGCAGTGTGAATAAAGATAATAAAATTATAGAGATAATTAACTCTATGATAGATGAAGCCCAGAAGTTTTTACAAATTTGTGGAAGTGAAAAAGAGATCAAGGTACAAACAGAAGAGCTTGAAGAGAGTCTGGAAGTTGGTAGAAGAGGGCTTTTTAAGAAGTTAATTGGTGTAGCAAAAGAGGTAAATGAAGAAGTCTCTATGACTGAATTAATGAACAGCAGTGAAGAGAAACAGCCGTTAAAACGAATACTTCTAAAGAATGCTCTTAAATTGCAGGCTGAGAAATTTCCTGAAAATTCAGAGTTAGATGTTAACTTCTCTTTTGTTAAAGCCAAGAAGATTGATGCTGAAACTTGTACCAATTGTCAAGAGTGTGCAATGTTCTGCCCAACAGAAGCTCTTTCACTTCTTCAGGACAATACAGGAATAATTTTTCAGATGGGCAAATGCATATCTTGCTCTATTTGTGATGATATATGTCAACCAGGCTCCATAAAAAGCGATAGTAGATTTGACCTAGTAGAGTTTTCATTTGACAGAATGCAACTGCTTGTTAAACATAATTTAGAGATTTGTGAAGAGTGTAAGGTAGCATTTCCTTATCATGGAGGAGAAAAAGTGTGTGCACGTTGTAAAGATTTCCGCACAAATCATGCAGACCTATTTACCTTGGCTAAAGATTTGGAGTAGCTCATTTAATTTTATAATATATTTTTTATGATATTGTCTATATTAACACTTGTTTCTTTTAAAATATTGCAATTAGGAATTAACTTTTTATGAAAAGCTAATTCTACATAATTCATTAATTCATTTTCATCATTTGTCCAAACCATAAGGTTATTATCTATTTGCCATTTATCATAGTGGCTTATGAAACTCCTGGTTGAGATGGTAGGCGTACCAAGAAAACAGCTCTCTGTATTTATAGTGCCACCACCACCAATAAAGAGATCAACATCTTTCAAAAGATGTTGTAAAAATATTTTTTCTTCTATTACGTAGGCAAAAGGGAACTCTTTTTTTAAGTATTCACTTTCGTATCTTGGAATTAGAATTATATTTGCATCAAATTTTTTATATATTTTAGGCAGTGCTTCATAAAGAAAAGGGTATTTTTTATTAACATAACAGGCTTTATACTCCTCTTCTCTTACTAAAATAGTAAATTTATTTCTATCAATTCCATATTTTTTATATAATTTATTTACATACTCGTTATTAAACTCAAAATTATCAAGCCAAATAAGAGGATCTATAAAACTATATTCAACGATCTGCTCTTTATCTAGTCCAAATCTTAAAATTACCTCATCAGGAACTACAAAAGGCTTAAACATTTTAGTTGCAAGTGGAATGGTAAGTCTTGCTTGTGGAAGAGCTTTTTTAAAGTTTGTCTTATGGTCACTTAATGGAATATCATAAAAATTATACACTGGAATTCCAAGCCCAAAAGCAACTCTTACAGCATCAACAGAAGATAGACATACAAGCTTTGAGATGTTTTGATGTGAAATATAATCTAAGAATTGAAATTGTCTTGATATTGAGGCATGAAGTTTATCTTTTAACTCGCCTCCACCAAAACTACCTATGCTATGATATTTAAATCTATAAAGGTCAAGAAGTTCAGTAGTTTCTTTGTAACCTTCTCCACCTCTTGTTGTAATTAATACA
Organism: Hydrogenimonas thermophila; assembly: GCF_900115615.1. Classification (NCBI taxonomy): domain Bacteria; kingdom Pseudomonadati; phylum Campylobacterota; class Epsilonproteobacteria; order Campylobacterales; family Hydrogenimonadaceae; genus Hydrogenimonas; species Hydrogenimonas thermophila. The sequence goes on from NZ_FOXB01000002.1 coordinate 14,012, forward strand.
TTACATTTTTTTTGGATCTCTTTTATTATAGGAGAGAAGAATAGAACAGATTTAGGGGTTACCAAGTCAAACCATATGGTATTTTTCTTCATAAATAGACCTTATTAAACCATTTTGCAAATAAAAATAGTTGCCATATATGCTGCTTAAACCTTTTCTCTTTTGCCTCATTAAATAAAAATTTAACAAATTCTTCATTAAAAATATTTATCTCTTTATTAACTATCAAAATTGTATCTAAAATTTCTTTATCATACTCATCATAAAGCCATTCAATGAAAGGTGAACTAAATCCCTTTTTTTGTCTATAAACTATCTTTTGTGGAAGATATTTAATTGCTATCTGTTTTAATAAACTTTTATTTGTATCTCCTTTTTTTAACTCATCATCAATTTGAAACATATATTCAACTAATCTAAAGTCTAAAAAAGGTGCTCGAATCTCAAGTGAATTTGCCATGCTGGCTCTATCTATTTTTGTCATTAAAACTTCAGCTATCCATATTTTAAAGTCAATGTAACTTACCCATTTAACAGGAGTATAGTTAGTCAAAAACTCTTTTATAAAAAATTTTTCACTATAGTTTTTTAATAGAAGTTTTTTCTGTTTTTCTGTAAATGTTTCACCTGAAGTTTGATATATCGGAAGGTTATTTAATCTTCTGTAGTTATATTCCCAATCTTTTGTTAGGTTAAATTCAGACTCTTTTGGTGTTGAGGCATAATAAGAGAACATTTTAAAGTAGTTATCATACCCTAAAAAGTTCTCATCTGCTCCCTCCCCACTAAGTGCAACTTTTATGCCATTTTTATGGATAGCTTGACTTAAAATATATGTTGGAATAGTAGCACTGTCGCCAAATGGTTCATCTGTTGCTTCTAAGATCTTGTCGATAGTTTCTAAAAAGTCTCTTTTAGATATAACTATCTCATTATGATTTGAGTTTATATGTTTTGCTACTATTTTTGCATAATCTAATTCACTGTAATGCAGGTATTCATCATACCCAATGCTGAAGGTGTCTATTTTACCTACTATTTTTGCATAAAGTGCTGATATAAATGAAGAGTCAACCCCTCCAGAAAGAAGAGATGCCACTTTTACATCAGAGACTAGCCTATATTTTAAAGATGAGATGAGAAGATCTTCAATATCAGATAAACTTTTGTTTTTATCAAAATATTTTGTTTCTATTTTATCTATATCGTAATACTTTTTTATTTTTAAATTATTATCTAAAATAAGATAGTGTCCAGCTTGAAGTTTTTTTATATCTTTATAAAATGTATTTTGATGTATTGGTGTCATAAAAGAGAGATACTCATAAAATGCTTCATTATTCATACTTGGTGTTTTGTCTAAACAACTTAAAATAGCTTTTATCTCACTACCAAATATAAATTTGCCATTTTTGTAGTAGTAATAGAATGGCTTTTTGCCAAATCTGTCTCTGGCACAAAAAAATCTTCGTTTTTTCTTGTCATAAATACAAAAACTAAACATTCCATTAATAAGTTTTAAAAAATCTACATCATATTTCTGATAAAGTCTAATTAAAACTTCAGTATCACTTTTTGTAACTACCTTTAAATTATGCTCTTTTATAAGCTCTTTGTAGTTATAGATTTCACCATTGAATACAATTATGATTTCATCAAACTCCATAGGTTGGTTTGCTTCTGCATCTAGGTCAATGATTGAAAGTCTAGTATGTCCAAAACAATTATTCTTATAGATTAAAATATCTTGATTATCTGGACCTCTAGAAAATAATTTATTTACAGCTTTATTAAAGTATTTTAAAAAAAAATTTGTCCCAACTATACCACACATTACTGTAGTCCTGCTTGTTTTCCCCAAGGAAATTCAATCTTATGGGCACATAGCATTCCACAAGGTTGACACTTTTTATTTTCAACTGTTTTTATAACATTTAAAGCTTTTTTTGATGTCAACAAATTATCTAAATTACCATCAAAGTCATTTAAATTTCCCATATTTAAAAAATCTAAACAATCATTACAAGGATATACATTTCCATATGGATCAATTACAATGGCTTTTTTCCCCATATAACAATTAAAATAGGGAACGCTATTTTCATAAATAGATTTTGCCCATAACCAATTAGGTTTTCTCCTATCATTTAGCCAATTAGCTTTATATAAAAGTTCCTCAATAAATTGTAACTCTTCTTTAGAATAAGTTATTTGTTTATTTAAATTATTTAATAAGTTTGCATTTCTTGCATAACCTATAAAATATTCTATTTGATTTTTTTTAGCAAAATCTATAAACCAAAGAATATCATTATAATTTTGTTTATAAACAATCATAGTAACTCTTAAATTTATTCCAAATGGTTTTAGCAATTCAATTGTTTCTAGAACTTTTTCATATCCATTCTTAACTAGTCTGATTTTTTCATAATTCTCTTTTTTTCCATCAAGAGAAATATCAATTCTAAAATTCTCTTTTTTTATATATTTTAAACATTCTTTAGTAACTTCATAATGTTTTTGGGGATACCATCCACTAATATTTGTATGAATAAAAGCATTTGGTTTATTTTTTGCAATAATTTTAACAACATCAATATATTTTGGGCTGAGTTGAGACTCTCCTGCAGTTAAATCAAAATAGTTAGTATGTTGGATAGCTTTTGCAGAAAATATTTTTTCAAAAATATTTATATCTAGTTCATCTTTTATGATCTCTTTTTTATCATATTGCCATATATTACAGTTTACACATTTTCCTGGACAATATAAGCTTACCATATAGTTAATATCTTCTATTTTATACATGAAAAATCCCACTGTAAGGTTTTAAAATATTAACATTAGAAAGATTTTTTGCCATTTTTTCTTGAATTTTTCTATTTGAACTACAAAGTATGATTAAGTCATTACTATTATACTCTTTAATTTTTGGAAGATTTAAAATAGTATCTTTTTTAACAAAATCATCCATAAAATATAGTTCTTTTTTTTCTAGTAAATTTTTAAAGCGATTGTATATCCATAAATAGTAGTTACCTACACCATAAAAGATTACTCTTTTATACTTATTTAATTCCATAGTAATATTATCTATGCTTTTTTGAAACTCTTTAAACTGATTAATAATATCCTCTTTATTATTTTTTTTATAATTTAAATTTCCTTGTTTAGAAAATATTGTATACAAAAATGGATTATCACAAAACTTTTCCAATCTTAAATTTGAAACTGAAGAGGTTAATGTATTTAAATAAAAATAGTTAACATGATCAGGTGTAAAATCTTCTATTTTATTGTTAAGAGAGTTTAAAAGGTTTGGAACTTCTATATATATTTTTCCATCATCTTTTAATACTTTTTTTACATCTTCTAAAAAGTTTTTTGGATATTTTATATGTTCTAATGTATGTCTTAAAATAATTAAGTCAAACTTTACACAAAAAAGATCGGCAGAGAAGAAGTTTTGTATAGTTAAAACTTTTAAATCTTGAAATTTAGTTGGCTCACAACCTAAAACATTAATTTTTTGAAACTTCTCTTTTAATAAATATAATAAATCTCCTCTATTAGATCCTATTTCCAAAACATTGTAATCAATTTCATCTTTAATAAACTCTTCTATAAACTCTAAAGCTTTTTGTGAGTAAAAGTCTCTTTTTGGAAAATTGTATTGTCTATTTATATCATATGAGCTATACAGCTTTTCTACCTTTTTGTCATACTCATCTGTATAAGCTGAATTTTGAAATACAAATCCACAATTATTACAAAATGAAATCTCTAAATCAATAACTTCATTTTTTAAAAATATCCCAAAAGGCATATTTTTATTAATATATACCTTTTTAAGATTTACAGCTTTGCATAAAGGACACTCTAGCACTTAAATAACTCCATCCACTTATTTATAATCTTCTCTTTTTGTAACTCTTGTTCTATAATCTTTTTCCCAAATAAAATTGAAGATTTTTGAAGAGAAATATCTTGTAAAACTTCATTTGCTTTTATTGCTAACGATTTTGGATTTTTATCTGTTAAATGAATAGCAAGTTCATTTGCACCACATTTAAAATTATATGTAACTATTGGAACTTCCAATATAATTGATTCAATAAAAACAGCAGGTAGCCCTTCAAATAATGATGTAGAAAGATAAAGAGAGGCCCTTTTCAAATATTTATATGGATTATCTTTTTGATTTAAAAAAATTACTTCATCGGTTAAATTATAAAATTCAACTTCTTTAATAATATCTTTTTTTAAACTACCATCTCCTATAAGTAATAATTTATGTTTAATTTCAAATTCTTTTTTTAAGATATAGTAAGTTTTTAAAAGATCTTTTTGATTTTTTTGTCTATTAAAATGTCCTATATTTATTAGAAAAGGTTCTTTTATTTCTATTTGATCTTTTGCCTTCAGTTGGATCTTTTTAATATCAAAAAGATTGTAAATATAAATACATTGTTTAATGTTATAGTTTTTTTTTAACTCATTGGATAAACATTTAGATACTGTATGGACATGTTTTACATATTTTCTCATTAAAAAAGGAAGAACTCTTTTGTACATAAAGTCAGGAAGTAAATGTATTAAAGTACCATTATACATATCATCCCAATTATTCCTTACAGATGCAATTATGCAAATATTTTTTCTAAAAGTGGCCAAAATTGCAATTAATACAAAATAATCATCTATTGCTAAAATTTTGTCAAATTTCTTTTGTTCTATTAATCTTCTTGTTGAGTAAATTCTTATAAAAAGGTTTAAAAAACCAAAAAAAATAGCAAATGGTTTTAATGTTAACTTATTTTTTAAAATCCAAGAAGGAATTTTTAAAGATTGAACAAATGTAATATCACCTTTATGAGGTAGAGAAACACTTTTTTTAAATAGTAAAAATTCTCTTTGTAAATTTTCTGGAAAAGATATTTCTAAATCACTTAAACGGTTATCTACACCTCCTGCAAATCTATCTAAAGAGTGAAATAAAATACCTATTTTCATTTTAACTTATAACCCTGTCCCTTTACCCCAAGGAAATTCTATTTTATGGGCACAAAGAAGATCACACGGTTGACATTTTTTTTGTTTGATATTATCAAGAACTTTTAATGCTTTTTTGTCATTTAAAAGTCTATCTAAATTACCATTATAATCTTTAATATTACCCATATAAAGCATTTTGTTAAGTCTTTTTTCTTGTCCTCCACCACAAGGATAAACATTACCATATGGATCAATTAATAAAGATCTACTACCCATCATACATTTAAATTCTGGAATATTGCCTAGATAAACTGATTTTGCCCATAACCAGTTTACATAATGTTTTGAGTCCATAAATCCAATCTCATATAAACTAGTTTCTATCTCATCTATTTCTTGATTTGTATAATATTTTACTTTCCCTTTATTATTAAAATTATCACTTTCTACAAAAAAACCAATATACCATCCAACCCCTTTTTCATGGCACATTTCAACAAACTTTTTTATAGATTTATAGTTTTGTTTATATACTATCATTACAAATGTTGGTTTTAATCCCAGTTTTAAAAGCTCTTTAGTTGTGTTCATAGCTTTTTCCCAACCATCTTTTGTAAGTCTTACTCTTTCATAATCTTCTTTTATTCCATCTACTGATATATCAATTCTAAATCTATCTTTATCAAAAAGTTCTAGTCCTTTTTGTGCAACTTCAATAGTTCTTTTTGTATGCCAACCACTTGTATTTGAATGTATATATGATTTTGGTTTATATTTAGCAATTAACTCTAATACAGGAATAAATTTATTACTAAGCTGTGATTCTCCACCTGTTAATGAAAAATAAAATGTATCTTTTAATACTTTGCTTTGTAAAATTTTTTCAAATAACTCTATACTTGTTTCATTTTCTATATGTGGATCTTCTTGATAGATGTTACAGTTTAAGCATTTTCCAGGACAAAATCTGCTTATTGGATATACTAAATCATCAATCTTATACATCAAATATCTCTAATATGGACAGTTATTACATAAAAATATATCTTCATCATATATATGCTTACTCCTGAAACTTTTCATTTTTTCTGAATTATATATATTATTAAATTCTTCTTTTTTTAAGTTTCCAAAAATTATTGGATTTGTAACTTGATGACAACATTGGATTATATCTAAATTTGAAGTAATATATATGTTTGAAAATCCCCAAGCACAAAATCCTTTTAATTTTCTTGGATACCAAATAGTCAAGCTAAAATTATACTTTTTATCATAATTTTTTACTATAAATTCCCAGTCAATTAGTTTGTTTTTTTCAATAAATTTTTTAAATTCTATATATTTTTCTGTTTTTGGAAAATAGTTATTGCTTGTTGCCTGAATACTCAAATGATCTACTCCAGATATTTGACAGAACTGATAGATATTTTTAATATCTTTATAATTTTTGTAATTTACAGTAAAATTAATATTTATTTTGCATTTTAGCTTATTGTTTATAGCTTCAATGATAGTATCAAATAGTTTATCTGGTTTAACCCCTTTTCGTATCTCTGTTAATGTCTTTTGATCTATAGCATCTACAGAAAAATTGACTTCATCAGCATATTTTAAAATATCCTTATTAAAAAGAGAACTATTATTATAAACTTCTACATAAAACCCTTGTTCTTTTGCAAATTTTACCATTTCAATATAGTTTTTATTTAAAAAAGGTTCTCCTAATCCTGATAAACAAATATTTTTTACACTTTTAGGTAGTTTTGATAAAATAAGTCTAAATTCATCAAAAGTTAAATCTTTTCTTTTTGTAGGTTCTATTTCATCAATAGGACACATAATGCAGTTGAAGTTACATCTATTAGTAGGCTCTATTTGAACTCTTGTAATACCTTGCTGTAAATGGTTTTGTAAAAAACTTTTTTTTATTTTTTCATAGTTTTCTTTATTTTCTATATTGTGCCATTTTTTATAATTTTGTTGAACTTCATCATAATTATTCATATTTTTCTCGCTATGACTAAATAATTTGGACAAAACTTTTTGTGTTGAAATAGATCTAAGATTAAACCTAAAATATTATTTAAAAAAAATAATAATAATAGTGGAATTAAAAAAACAGTATTTCTTAAGAATTTTAGTTGTATGTTTTTATTCCATATTTGCCATAAAAAGCTATTCCATATAGATACAAGAGTAGTACCAATATATCCTAGATAGTGAAATTCCATAATTCTAAAATTGTGTTTTTCTAAAATGTACTTTAAACCATATTCAGAAAATCTAAAGTAATCATTTGGTTCTGAATGTATATGATATATAAAAGGCACTGAAATAACAAAAGTTCCATCTTTTTTTAAAACTCTATGGACTTCACTTAATGCTTGTTCATAATCATCAATATGTTCTAAAACTTGATTTAACAAAACTGTATCGGCATAATTATTGTCAAATGGTAACTTTTTTATATCAGCTTCTATTTGATGTTCATTTTGTTTATATGCTACTGCCTGAGTCTCTTTTTTATCAACACTTATATATTTATCTACTTTTATATATCTTTTATAAGGGGAATTACCGCTACCAATATCTAAACATATTCCATTTATATATTTTTTAGAAGCTTTTTTCATATATTTTTTTAAATAGTACCAATTTAAAAAATTCATATTCCATAAAGAAACATTTGGAGCATAAATATCTAAAGTTATAATAGGAATAATTTTATAAGAGATAAACTCAATTATTTGTTTCATCAAATACCTTTATATATTCTTTAATATATTCATTTCTTATTTCATTCCAATTTTTTTCCATTTCTTTTAGCCTACTTTTTTTAAATAAAGTTTTATTTGTTTTGTATATAGAGTATCTTTTATCTGTTTCGTTATCAAAAAAAGGATAAAACAGTCCATTATTTAAGTTTTTAAAATGATCTATCCAATATTCATCATTAAAATTAATTAAATTAAATACTGCATCTTTATCCATTAAAAATTTAAAACATGAACAAATATAACTTTTTACATTTTTTATGAATATTTCATCGCAATATTTCTCTTTATAGTTATTTTTAAGCTCTATATAGAGCTTATAACCATCAAAAACATGTTTTTCATTAACATTATGATTTGATTGAAAATTATTTAAAGTATACACTCCAACAATATCATTTAATATCATAATTTTTTTGTTAAAAGCTATATTAAATATAGTCAAATAGTCAGCATTACGTAATTTTGTATCAAACTTTACTTTTAAAGCCTCAGTTCTATTAAAAATTATTGTAAACCAGCTAAAGTTATCTAGTCCAAATTTATGTATTTTTAAAAATTCTTTACCAGTACCCAAAAAATTTGAATCTCTATAAAAAGACTTTATTTTATTTGTAAAAGTATTTACTATATTATATCCAGCACCAATCCAAACTAAATTTTCTTTTTCAATATACTCCATTGATTTTTTAATATAATTAAAATCTATAAAAAAATCATCATCAGATAATATTAATACATATTCAGACTTACAGTAGTGTTCTAATGCATAATTATAATTTCCATAAATACCTAAATTTTGAGTATTTCTAAAATAATATACATTATTATATTTTGAACTCAATATTGACCCAATCTTTTGAGTATTGTCGGTAGAACAATTATCTGAGATAATAATTTTCATATTATTATAGTTTTGTTGTAAGATATTTTCAACTACACTATTTAGCAAATATCCTCTATTATATGTAGGAATTAAAATATCAATGCTTTTCATTAATAAACTCTCTAATTTTTGTGACCATATAATCAATCGCCTCACTACTCATACCAGGATAAACCCCAACCCAAAAGCTGTCATTCATAATTTTATCTGTATTTGGTAAGTTACCTATAACTCTATAATCTTTATCTTTTTCTAGACTCTCAAACATTGGATGTCTTAGCATATTTCCAGCAAAGAGATTTCTTGTTTGAATATTATTGTTTTCAAGATATTCAGCAAGTTCATTTCTACTAAACTTAACTCCATCTTTCAGAGTAATCATAAATCCAAACCAACTAGGATCACTGTTTGGTTGTGGTTCTAATAGAATAAACTCTTCAATATCTTTTAATCCATCATAAAGCTTTTGAAAGTTCTCTTTTCTCTTTTGAACAAATTGTGGAAATTTCTCAAGTTGAGCTACGCCGACAGCTGCTTGCATATCAGTGGGCTTAAGATTAAAACCGAAGTGGCTATAGACATATTTATGATCATACCCTTTAGGAAGAGAGCCAAACTGTTGTGTAAAACGGTGTCCGCAAGTATTATCTACACCACTTTCACACCAACAATCTCTTCCCCAATCTCTCATTGAAAGAAGTATCTTTTTAAGAAGAGGATTATCAGTATAAACGGCACCACCTTCTCCCATTGTCATATGGTGTGGCGGATAAAAGCTACTTGTTCCTATATCTCCCCAAGTTCCTGTAAGTTTTCCTTCATAGGTTGACCCAAGAGCATCACAATTATCTTCTATAAGCCAAAGGTTATGTTTGTCACAAAACTCTTTTACAGCTTTTATGTTAAAAGGATTCCCCAAAGTATGAGCTATCATTACAGCTTTTGTTTTTGAGCTTACAGCTTTTTCTAACTGAGTGGTATCAATATTAAAATGTTTTAGCTCCATATCTACAAAGACAGGTACTGCACCATACTGAACAATTGGAGCTACTGTGGTAGGAAAGCCTGCCGCTACGGTTATAACTTCATCACCTCTTTTTACACGTCTGCTTCCAAGTAAAGGTGAAGTTAAAGCATAAAAGGCTAAAAGGTTTGCACTACTTCCTGAATTGACTAAAAATGCCCATCTAACACCTAGAAATTGAGCTAATCTTTTTTCAAACTCTTTAGAGTATTTTCCATAGGTAAGCCAAAAATCTAAAGAAGAGTCAACAAGATTCATCATCTCATTTTCATCAAATACTCTACCTGCATAGTTTACTCGGCTTTTTCCTTCTTGAAACTCTTGTGATTGCTGTGGTTTATGTACAAGTTCATAATACTCTTTAGTCTTTTGTAAAATCTCTTGTTTCAGTTGTTCTTGTTTTGTCACTATTTATCTCCAAAAATTGTATTTTTTATAGCCTCTTTTAGAGAGTATTTAGGTTTCCATCCTGGAATTAAAACTCCATTACTCCAAGGGTGCATTACTTCTCGTTCACGATACTCTCTTGCACCCCAGTTTATATTTAATTTATATCCTGTAGCCTCTTCAAAAATTGTTGCTAATTGCTTTAGATTTACTCGTTCATTTGATCTAACTGCAAAGGTTTTATTTTTAAACTCATTTGCAGAGCTTGAGTTTAAATGATTAATTAATATCTCATAAGCACTAACTACATCTTCAATGTAGCTAATATCAATAATCTGTTCACCTTTTGACATATCAAGCGTTTCACCAGACTTTGAAATCTTTTGCCAAAGGTTAAAAATTTTATTTCTTGTATCATTAGGACCAAATGTATCGTTAAGTTTTATTGTTGTGAAGATTATATTTGAAGTCTCAGTATAGTACTTTGCTATTTTTTCAAAAGCCTCTTTGGTTGCAGCGTAAAGATTGACAGGGTTATAATCTTCATCTTGATAGTTTTGCCAAAAAGTCCCTGTATTGATAAACCACTTGACATTAGACAGTTTAGCACACTCCAAAAGTTCTGTACCAAACTTGACGTTTGAGTCAATAAGAGATGGAATATCTTGTGGTTTATGTGAAGCTAAAAAAAGGGATGCTAAATGAATAATGCCATCAAACTTCTCTTTTTGAAAAAACTCTATAAGAGTATTAATATTTCCATTATATCTGAAGATATTTACTCTACTATCTATTTTAGAAAGTTCACTATTTTCTCTTACAATTGCATAAACATCTTGATTTTCTACTAGACTTTTTACAAGATTTTGTCCTATAAATCCAGTAGCACCTGTAACTAAAATTTTCATTGATTATCTCCAAAAACAAAAGGGGAGTCAAACTCATCTAATGTTTTAAAAGAAAGATCTCTATCAGAGACTTTTGGATTATCACACTCCCAATCAAATCCAAATGAATCAAATCTTATACCCTTGTCTGCTTCTGGAGAGTAACAAGTTGTTTGCATATATGTTACGTTTGTATTATTTTGCAAAGATTTAAATCCGTGAGCCAAGCCTTTTGGAATAATTAAAACTTTACCATTATCAGCAGAGAGTTCAATCTTAAAAAACTTCTTATAAGTTGGTGAACCTTTTCTTATATCTAAAACAACATCAACAATTTTTCCAAATGGAACATAAACCAGTTTTATATGATCATATGGAGGTATTTGAAAATGCATACCTCTTATTACATCTTTATGGGAGATAGAGTAGTAACTCTCTTTAATTTCGATCTCTATTTTATGTTCTTTAAAAAAATCATTATTAAATGTTTTGACAAATCTACCTCGTAGATCTTTAAAAATTTTAGGCTCTAAAATTCTTAATCCATCTATTGGTGTATTTACAATATTCATATTTTAGTCCACTCTAACTTTTTTGCTTTTGCATCTTTAATATAGTTATCTAAATTCTCTTTTGTTAATAGTCTTTTTTGTTCATAAAATGCTTTATACCAGTTAGTTGTAATCTCAAATGTTTTTTGACTATCCCAAACATCTTTCCACTTTAGCTTAATATGTGCTTTTGAGCAGTCTAATTTTAGAAGATTTGCTTCGTGTGGATGATCTTCATTGCTATTTAGTTCGTAATCGATCTTTTCCCAGTATTGCTTTATATGCTTGACAACCTCTTCAACAGTAATTGCCCCTTCATCTGATGGTCCGAAGTTCCAACCTTCAGCAAACTCTTTTTTACCTTCTAAGAGTTTTTGTCCAATTTGTAAGTAACCACTTAATGGCTCAAGAACATGTTGCCATGGTCTAGTTGCTTGTGGATTTCTAATTTTGACCTTTTCATTTTTACTGACTGCTACCATTATGTCAGTAATTAATCTATCTTTTGCCCAGTCACCACCACCTATTACATTACCTGCTCTACAACTTGCAAGTAAGGTGTGATGTTTTTTGCCATAATCATTTAGGTTAAAGTAAGAGTTTCTGTAACTTGAAGTTAAAAGTTCTGCACAACCTTTTGATGAACTGTATGGATCGTAACCACCCATTGGATCATTCTCTCTATAACCCCATACCCACTCTCTATTTTCATAGCACTTATCGCTTGTAATATTTACAATAGCTTTTACATTTGCTTTTCTGCAAGCTTCAAAAACTTTCAGTGTACCTATGACATTTGTTTCATATGTCTCAATGGGATCTTCATAAGAGAGTCTGACCAAAGGTTGAGCAGCTAAATGAAAAACTATTTCAGGCTTATACTCATTAAAAACTTTATCTAGTTTTTCTTGATCTCGAATATCACCTATAATTGAGACAATATCTAAATTTAGTAGATCAAAATGGTTTGGGTTTGTTGGTGCTTCTAATGAATAACCTATAACATTAGCACCCATCTGTTTTAACCAGTAAACTAACCAAGAACCTTTAAATCCTGTATGTCCTGTTACTACTACTGTTCTATTTTTATAAATTCCGCCAAATAGTTCTTGCATTACCATACTTTCTAAAGTTAATTTGAGTTGTTTAAAACTTCCCTTTTATCAGTGGCAATATTTATAGTTACATCACTCTTATGAAGAAAATAGTTTGCAAAATACTCTTTTATATAATACCCTTTATAGCCAAGAAGAATTACAAACTCATTAAAGCCATAGTGAGAATATATCTCTACCATTGGCTTTGGGCGTATATCTATCTCTTCACTTAGTCTTGCACCAAAGCCTTCAGCTAATAGTAGTACTTTCATAACATTGTATTAATTTAAAATACTTACAAAATTATCTTTTATTTTTTTATCTTTTTCGAACCATAAATATTTTTCAATAGATATGATTTCTTCTTTAAATTTTTGATCTTCTATTAGTTTGTTTATTATTTGAATATATTCATCATCTGTTTCAGCTAAAAAAGGCTGTATGTGAACATTTTTAAAATCTTCTCTTTTTCTATGGTACACAATAGGTTTCCCTTTTGCTAAAAACTCTTCTTTACTTATTCCTTGTCCTAACGGAAAAGTATCTGGCCATATATCAATAACCCATCCATAAATATGTGGGTTTACCATACCTGTAAATATAAATCTATCTTTATCTATACCATATTTTTTTATCTTATTTTTAATATTCTCTATATTTCCACTTCCACAAGCTAAATAGATTATATTTTGATTTTGATTCATAATTTGTGCAATAGTTTTTAAATATTCTTCACTATCAATTTTTACAAGTCTTCCTATGGTTCCAAGAATAATAGTATCTTTTCCAAATAATTCTAAATATCTATTTTTTATTTTTAATCCTTCTTCCTTTTCATCATTTGTTCCTACTAAAAATTCTTCAGCAATAGGTACACCAAATATTTTCCAATTCCACTTTTTGCACTCTTGATCAAAATGAGAAATTCTTTCATCAACACCTTCAAATTCACTGACACAATTTCCATGTGACCAAAAGAACTGTTTTGGAGCAGTTCTTGTTGCAAAAAGAAAAATAGAAATATCATATCCACCGCCACCTATTAGATAGTCTATTTTATCTTCTATTATTTTTTCTCTAAGAATAATTGCCTTTTCAAGGTGTGAATAGTAAAAACCATAAGCTGCAAAAATATTTTGAGGAGAAAAAAACTTTACATCTAATTCTAAAAATCTATTAATTAATTTTTTATTATCAGATTGCTTATCAAGATAATTCATTGAGTATAAATAAATTTCATATTCATTTTTAAAACTATCATTTTTCATAAGTGCTTTGAATAACGAGTATAAAACCATAAATGGTGATGTTAAAATTATTCGATCTATTAAAAAACCAATTCTTTTTTTATTTTTAGAAATAGTTGTTTTAGCTTTTTTAAGATTATTATTTTCATAAAATTTTTTATAGAATAAGCTTGCCGGTTGCTCTACTGTTTCATTAAATATTCTCCAGTCATCTAATGTTTGAATATTATTTCCATAGATATGATAAGTAAAAAAATGTATATACATTTGTTCTTCTATTAAATTTTTTTCAATTGTTTTATTTAATAGGTCTACCAAACTATCAAAAGTATCCAGCCATATTTTGTTATTATACATTGTTGGATTATTCCAAAGTATTGCTAAACTGTTTGTAAATATTGATCTTCTCTCATCGCTTTGTAGTGCAAAAAAATAGTCTGGTTCTATCATCTCTTTGAAAGTTTCAATTGCTATTTTTTCATCTATCTCATTTTTAAGAAAGTCTCTAATAGAATTTCCTTCTTTATCAACTGTTAATTTGTGTGTATTAAAAAGAAAGCTTCTTTTTATATATTCTTTTACGGCACTAAAGTTTCCATTCAGAATCTCTAATCCAAATAAAAAATTATTTATTATGAATTTCTCTTCAAGTGAGGCATTAGGGTAATAATTTTTAAAAAATTTTATATGTTCAGAATATTTGGGATGAGTATTTACTTTCAAGTCTTTAAAAATAAAATAAAGGTTAAGATAAAAGGGTGGAATAATGTCACCTTTTGAAATTAAAATTTCTAATACTTTTTCTCTTAAAAGATTAAAAATTTGCTCTTTATCTTCAATATTTTGATTTTGAATAAGTGCAGAAACTAATAAATCCAGCTCTTGTTTTGATTCTATCTTCATCTATATATCCTGCAAGTTTAATTATTTTACTTCACTATATGTAGTATTGTAGTGTTTATCTAAAATGAAGATTATATTTTCCAATGCTCCTGCAAGAAAGAAGAGCCATGATTTATGTTCATATATCCAATCTATCATTTTAACTTTTTTTTCAATATCTTTATCGGAACGACTTACCATAATTTTTGCAAGTTCTAATTCGGCATTAACGATTATAGGATTGGTGATATTAGCAAATTTTAGAATAGCTTTATCTCTTTCAAACATCTCTTTTATTATATCTATCTTATCTATTACATCTGACAGTTTATCAAAATCTATCTTTTCAAGCTCTTTATCACGGTTTAAACTTTCAAGTTCTTCTATTGTATGCATAACTTCTAAAAAAGTCTCTTCAGTTCTTTTTTTCATTGTTTTTAGTCTCTCAAGATAGATACAAAGAAGTTTTTTTATTCTTCTCATATAGTGTTCTGCTCTATTTGAAGATACTTTTTTAAGTTCTATCCGATCTTTTTTATCAGATTTGTTTACTTGCTTTAAAAAATCTTTAAATGGTATATGTTTAGCTCCATCAATATATGCACCACCTTCTGTACAATTGTATACATTTAGCCCTTTTTTGTTTAAAGCATGCGGCATATTTCGTACAAAATAGTGAAGAAACTGTTGCCATATCATTGTTGTATATACTTCACCACCATAATAACCTTTAATTTTATGAGTAGCTTCATATTGTTCTTCTTTCTCTCCAAAAATTGAACCTTTTGAATGAGTTTTGCCATCTTCTCCAAAAGCTAAGTCTTGACCTATAAATGCTATATTTTTATAACCTGTTAAAATGGCAAAATCAAAGGCCATATTTGCAGCACTCATTCCAATACCAATGTATCCCCATTGAGAAAGATAGTACATTCTGGTATATCCGAATGGACGCATTGAAATAACTTGTTTCATACCTTCAAGATTTTCCAATAATTTAGGATGGACAATAGATGTAGGAACAAAAATAGTATCTTTTAAGAGTTCTTTATCAAGATTTTCATAAAATCTTGCAGTTGCTTCCACTCTTTCAAGTGAAAATACTATATCTGGAGCTATTCCCTCTTTTTGTAATATTGGTAGACTTGCATCCACACATAAAATAGTTATAAAATCTTTGTACTCTTTTAAAAGAGGGAGTTGTTTTGCTAAACTTGGTCCAGTTGAAACTATTACAGCAAAATCACTATTTTTTTGCTCAGCAAGGCTTTGAAGAGTATAAGATCTTACCATTTTAGGCATATTTGCCAAATGGTGATCTACTCCTATTAGTGAATCTCTCGCATCATTTCCTTCGCCAGTTACAACGTGTTTTATCTGTTTTATTATTTGTTTGTTAAGTTCTTTTATTCTATCTCCATAGTAGGTAGAGTAGTAATCAGCAGGAATTTGCATCTCATAAGTTTTTAAAAATACTTTAACTTCAGAGTTGCTACAAAGTGAAAATAATTCTGCTTGATCTACAAGTTGCTCCCAATAGATTGATAACCTTTTTTCATAGATATCAGTACTAAAATCAAATAAATTTAAAGCAATATAAATTAATTCTAAATTTGGCTCAAAAATATAACACTTTTTAATATTTTGCATTCCAAGTATCATTTTAAGCCAAACTCCATTGCCAATTCCGTATATAAAAATAACAGGATAACGTATATATTGCTCTTCAAATTTTTTAAAAGATTTATTAATTTCATCAAGAGGGATATTTTTATATATAGGAACTTCAAGTGATTTATCGTAAATATTTATATTTGCAGCATCTTTCTCATCTATAAAAACTTCAAATCTTTCATTTGTTCTAATTGTCATTAACTGTGCAGCTAAAACAGGATTGACTTGCATTATAGCATCTATATTTTTTTTAAATATCATTTTGCGGATCTTCCTTTTATAGCTTTAAAAAAGCATATCTAAAAAATCATTAATTTTATATTTATATAATTTAAAATAAAAAATAAACTTTTTAGAAATACTTTTTTAATTTATGCAAATGAAGCATAAAAGCTCCATTTGCATATAAATATAAATAAGATTTACTGTAGCAATCTCATAACATTTTGCTGAACAGCATTAGCCTGGCTCATAGCATAACTTCCAGATTGTGCTAGAAGGTTATGTTTGTTGAAGTTTGCACTCTCTTCTGCAAAGTCAACATCTCTAATTTGACTCTCTGCAGCTTTAACATTAACTTGAGTAACAGATATATTGTTAACAGTTGAAACAAGCTGATTTTGAACAGAACCAAGATCACTTCTGATTTTATCAAGAAGTTTTTGAGCAGATTCAGCTATATTCATAACAGCCATAGCACCTTTTAGAGTAGTAACACCGGCATTAACACCACCTGAAACTTGATAAGCTACATTATCATTAGCTACAAAGCCCATTGCATCTGCTTGTGAAGATGTGAAACCACCTTTGATAGAACGTAAATTTACTGTCTCTTCGGTCTCAGTACCATCAAATCCAACATTAGTTCCACCACTAACAACAATATCTCGTGCATCAAGTCGTACTAAAGTTAATCGTCCATAGTTAACTTCAGTTTGGTCAGTTCCAAATCCTACTGCAGATAGACCTGATGCTGCAGAAACAACAATACCACGACCATCAACACTGGTTAGATTAAGGTATCCACGCTCATCAATTGATGCTTCAACACCAGTTTTATCTTTTAATAAATTAATAGCATTCACTAATGCACCGTTTTTATCATTTGCATCAACCTCAATTGTTCCAATTGAGACACCATTGATTGTTAAATCACTAAGAGTACCAGATGCAACGGCAGAGACACCAGTTGATTGTACTGACCAAGAAGCTCTAACACCAGTTTTATCTGAGTTTTTATTAATAGCTTCAGCTAAAACACCCATACCCGTACCAGCACTATTACTGATTACAACACTTTCAATCTTAACATCATGACCACCATCAACAGCCACAAAGGTAAGTGTAACTTCAGCATCTGCTGAAATTAATGAACCTGTTTCAAATCTGGTATTACCAATTTTATCAGAGCTTGTAGCACCAATTGATGCTTTAACAGTAGTATTAGAGTAAGCACCTATTTGGAACTCTTTGTTTGTATATTGTCCAGAAAGCAACTGTTGACCGTTAAATGATGTAGTGCCTGCAATATTGTCAAGCTCTTCCATCAATCTAACAATATCTTGTTGTAGAGCTTTTCTGGTCTCTTCAGTTTGACCATCCTGAGCTGCTTGAGTAGCTTTGGTTTTAATGGTATCTAGAATTTTTACCTGTTCATCCATAGCTTTATCAGCTGTTTGGATAATGGCAATACCATCATTTGCATTTTTAATAGCCTGTCCCAAAGCATTTGCTTGAGATCTTAATGAGTCAGCAATAGCCATTCCTGATGCATCGTCTGCAGCTTTGTTGATGCGAAGACCAGAACTCAATCGTTCTAACGATGTATTGAGTGCGCGGTTATTTGCTACTCCATTTGCGTGAGCATTGAGAGCCGCTACGTTTGTATTGATTCGAAAACCCATGATTTCCTCCTTAATTTATCATTGAAAGAGCATCCTTGCTCTGTTAAGTAAATCGACCCAATAAAAAAAATGTTTACAGTTTAAAGATTACATAATGTGAGTTTTAAAGAAAAAATAGAAAATAGAAGAGAGTAGGAAGCAATATGCTCCCTATTTTAAAAAGTTTATTTAGATTATTTAGATGATAATTGTGCATCTATAGCCATTTGTAAAGACTGGTAAGAGGTGTTCATATTGCTTATCATTTCATCATATGCTGCAAATTGCATTGCCATAATGTCATATCTTTTATTTAGCATCTCTAAACTTCTTTCTCTCTCCTCTGAGAGATGATCCTCTTCTCTTTTTAACTGTTCTTCATAAATTCCTAAATATCCAGTTGACATATCTGTAGCATTTTTTAAAGTATCATTAAGACTGCTAAAAACACCACCTATATCGCTGGTAAAAACCTCTACAGCTTTTTCTGGATCGCTATTAAGCTCATCAATAAACACTGTTCTATCAAAAGATAAGATTCCATCTTCATTTACCGTTATGCCATATGTTCCTGCTCCTTTACCATCAATTTCTGAATTGAAAAGAGCATATTTTACATCACTTAGCAACCTTCTAATAGTTGAATCTCCTTGAAAAATACCTGAAGTTCCACCATCTGGATCAAACTTCGTTGCTTCTGTTAAGTTTGAATTCCAACTGTTATAAGCAGATACAAATTCAGATACCATATCTGCTATTCCTTCAACATCTCTTTCTATTGAGATTCTGTTATCTTCTCCACTTGTACCTGTTAGTTCAAATGTTACACCTATCACAAGATCATCAACTGTATTTGTTGCTCTTGTAACATTTACACCATTAAATTCAAATAGTGCATCTTGTGCATTTTGAACAGTTGTAAAACTTAAAAAATCATCATTAGTAGTAGCAGGATCTCCATCATCATAAGATATATCAATTGCTTGATCGGCTCCAGTATTACTTGATTTTAAAATTAGAGAGTAAGGGTTGTCCCCACCTGTATTTAATATAGAGGCGACAACATTACCATCAGTTGATTCATTTATTTGATCTCTTAACTCTTCTAGTGTTGTACCTGCTTTAACATTTATATCATATGCAGTTCCATCTATTGATATTGTCATAGTGGTATCTTTGTCAACAACAGATGATGTTTCTGTAGCAAAGCCTTTGGATTGTTCTATTTCTGTTTGAGCTAATTGAGTAACTTTTAAATTTATATCTTGTACAGCAACACCATCATTTGCTTTGACTGTAACATCTTTACCACTGACTGAAACTTTTCTTTTTTCAAAAAATGAACTATCTGCCAAATCAACAACTGCTGTTTTTAGAGTAGAAGTTAGAGTTGTAATAGTAGTAAGATTACTCTCTTTCTCTTTGATTTCACTTATCTTATTGTCTATTGGAGTAATCTGCGTTTCAATATCAGCATTTTTTAATTTATCAATAATATCGTACGTTAATGTTCCACTCCCAATACCCAATGAACTTAATGCTCCCAAATCTGCCATTGTCAATCCTTTTTATTGGCTTCTAAATTAATATCGACTTTTTATAACTTATCTTTAAGTGGTATAGAAATAATAAAACTATTTTTTTTATCTTTACTAATTATAGAAAGTTTTCCATTATGAAGGTCAATTACTTTTTTAGCTATACTTAATTCCAAATTCAATGCCATTGGATTTTGCGTATTATTATAATATATATCATCTACCTGTTTAGATAATATTTTAGCTTCATCTTCATCTATTTTGTTACCAAAATAATCTATAGTGAAAACACCTTTATTATGTTCTTTAATAAAAGATAAATATATATTATGATTATTTGGTGATAATTTAATTGCATTTATAAGCAAAGATGTTATTGCTACTTTTAGTAAATTGTGATCTCCAATGATTGTATCTTCTTCAATATTAGGTATTATAAGATCTATACTTTTTTCTTTTGCAATAGGATATATTTTTTCTTTTATATCATTTAGAAAACCATTTACTTTAAAGTGATGCGGAGTATATTTTATATTTCCAGATGATATTTTTGAAAAATCGATCATTTCATTTATTAAAGCTAATAGATGTTTTCCTGAAGTTTTAATTTTATTTAGAAAACTTTTTGCATATTCAGGAATATCATCTTTATTTTCCAATATTTGAGAAAACCCTATAATTGCATTTAGAGGCGTTCTAAGTTCATGGCTTATCCGTGATAGAAATACCTCTTTTGCTCTATTTGCTGCTATTGCCTCCTGTCTTTTGTCAATAAGTTCAGTAACATCATATCTAACAGCTATAAACTCTATAATTTCACCGTTTTCATTCATTATAGGAATTATTGTAGAGTCAACATAATAGTAAGAACCATCCTTCTTTCTATTTTTAATTATACCTTTGAACGTTTTTTTTGCAAGTATTGTTTTCCATAACTCTTTAAAAAGAGATTTTGGAGTATCTGGATGTCTTACAATATTGTGTGGTTTTCCTATTAACTCTTCTTCGCTATAACCACTTATTTTACAAAACTTATCATTTACAAAAGTTATTATTCCATGTTTATCTGTTTTTGAAACTATTGCAGTCTCATCTAAAGCTTTCCTGTATTGCTCTAATAAATGTATATTTTGTTCATTCATATTAAATGCCCTATATCTTTTATCTTAATACCAAGTTCATTTTCAATTTTTAAAATTTGATCAGTGTTTTGTTGGTTATGTATTGGTATTATGGTTATTAAAATATTTAAATATTTACTTTCTTGCGCATAATTTTTACACTGTTCTGGAAAGTAACAAAATTTTATAGGCTCATAAATTTCATCAGGAAAATTCCATTTTTTAAATAATTCTGCTACTAATTCATAACTTGTATATCCTGTCAAATCTTTTTCAATATCTTCAATATTTCTATTTTCTATCTCTAACAAAAATTTATTTTTCATATATTTTTTTATATAGGGAGAAAACACGATCTTTCCCAACTCTAAAAAACAAATTGATTGTTTAATATTATTAAAAACTTTTTCATCAAAAACTTTTTCTGCTAACTTTATTCTTTTTAAAGATATTTCTGAAATTTTAGAGATTGAAAAAGGGTAGGGGTAAATATCTTCTGTAAAAAACTTTTTTATAATAGCTGTTAAAACAATTCCCTTTATAATAGTTAATCCTAAAATCGCAATAGCTTGTTCTACTGAGTTAATCTTTGATCTTAAACCAAAATATGGTGCATTTACAGTTTTTAATATATTTGCTTGCAGCATAGGATCTTTTTTTATTATATCGGCAATATATCTATTTGGTTTCTCTTCATTTATAGCTTTTTCTAAACTTAGAATTGTATCTGGTATTGGAGGAAAAGATTGTACATAATTTAAAATTTTATTTGGCATAGTAAAAGTTATTCTCCTATAAATGATAAAATTGTTTCTATATCGTTTTTATTAAAAATGGCCTCAATATTCCTAATTTTATTCTCTATAGAGTCAATTATAAACCTATCTTCTTCAGCAGAAATAATCACAGTAGGCACCTCTATTTTCTCTTCTTCCATAAAATCTAATACTTCAGTTCCAATACCGTCAACTAGGAAAAAATCTAATATGACAAAGTCATACTTATTTGCTAATAGTAGATTTTTTGCCAAATTAACTGAGTTTGCAACAGTTATGTCATATCTCTTTTTTAGTTTATCTACTAAAATATTTTTATATTCATCTGAATCCTCAACTATTAAAAGCTTTAAAGCATTTTTTATATTTGAGCTATTTTTTATAAACTCTTTTTTATTTTGAGAAATTTTTATTGGAATAGTAAAATAAAAGCAACTTCCGTTCCCTTCTTCACTCTCTAGCCATATTCTTCCTTCATGCAACTCTTCAATAATTTTTTTAGAAAGAGCCAGTCCTAATCCTGTACCTTTAACACTCTTTTGAAAAACATTTTCTGACTGAACAAATGGTTCAAATATTTTTTCTTGATCCTCTTTTTTTATCCCTATACCAGTATCGCAAACACTAAAAAGATATTCTTGCGACTTTTTATCATATTTAATATTTAATGTAATTTTGCCATTATCAGGTGTAAATTTAACTGCATTGCTTAAAAGATTTATTAATACTTGACTAATTAACTGCTTGTCTAAATATAAGGATAGTGATATATGTTTTGGATATTTAAATTGTATAGATTTATTTTTACATAATGGTTCTATAATTGTTATAACTTCTCTTAAAAGCTCTTCAACATTTACAAATTCAGGCATAAAATTAAATTTGCCTGCTTCTATTTTTGCAAAATCCAATATTGTATTGACTAAACTTAGCAAATTATTTCCAGCTATTGAAATTTTTTCTATATATGCTTTAAGGTTATCTGGTATATTTGGATTTGAAACAAGTATTTGTGAAAAACCTATAATTGCATTTAGTGGAGTTCTAAGTTCATGGCTCATGTTTGCCAAAAACATATCTTTTGCTTTGTTTGCACGATCTGCTTTTTCTGCCATCAAGATGAGAGCTTTTTCTCTCTCAATCATTTTTATATGAACTTCAATGGCATCAAGAAGAAACTTGATAGTTTCCATAATATAAAGTTTATTTGGAATATTTTTTAAATTTACTCCAAAGTAGATCTCTTTATTGTCTACTCTATACATTTTAACAATAGAAAAAGATTTTTCATCCAATGAAGTGGTAGAAACTTCTATATTTTCAATAGACCAATTCATAGATTTAATTAGTAAATCTTTTATCTCTCTGTAAAAGTTTTCTTTTTGTGTTAGCTTTATATCAAACCTGATCTTTTGCAAAAATTCCAAAACATTGTGTAGAAACTTTATGCCTGATGAGACTGCAAGAAAAGATGTTGTAGAGAGTGAATTTAATGGTTTGTTAAATATATCATCAATTTCTAAAGATATTTTCTCAATATCTTCAAAAATATTTTCCATTCTTTTTTTATCATTTTTTTGAACAGCATCAATAAATTCTTTAGCTTTTTTATGCCATAAAGTATGGAGTTTATCAGCTTTTAAACTATCTATTTTTAATCTTTCAATAATATCATTGTCATTTTGAAGCTCTTTTATTATTTCCCCGACAATACAATTTTGGGGATTAAGTTCAATATCTTGTATTAAATTCAAGTCTCTACTATTCAATAATTTTTTTATAGTAAAGAAACTTTTTTTATGATAATTAAGTGATAGATATAACTTATCAAAAGTTTTTATTATCTTAGACTCTTCTTGCTTTTTTGAAATTGTACTAACCATATATTGGCAGGCAAGATGCTCTGCAAAATTTATATTTTTCAATATTAAAACTAAATATTTTTTTATATTTTCATTAACAAAAGTAAGATCAACTATTATCTCTTTTACAAAATTCATTATTGCTATATATTCATTTGGAGAAAAGCCATATCTTATCAATTTATTTGCAAAGTTTTGATTTACTTCAATAAACTCTATTTTTATATCGCAGGTAAATATCTCAATAATATAGTCAGAAAGCTCTGCTTTAATACTAAAACTATTTTTTTTGAACAGTTCATTTAAACTATCTATATGTGAAACATATTTTTCAAAAAGAGTTTCAGATATCATGTTTCCCAATGATGTTATAAACTTTTCAATTTCAGATCTCTTTTTTAACTCTTCAATTGTAAAGTTATAATAGATTTCTATAGTTTCGCTAGTTGTCATCTATTATCCCCATTAAAGTTGTTTTATTAAAAATCTTTATATCATTAAATTTTGAGTTTGTTATTTCACCAATACTGGAAATTCCAAATAGTTTTAAATCTTCTTTTTCTCCACATTCATAAATGGTTTCTATCTCTTTTTTAAATTCATTACCTAAAAATATAAGTCTTGATATGCAATCAAAGATCAATCCAATCCCCTCTATCTTATTAGAAAATAACTCCTTAGCAAAAATACAAGAGCTTTCAATAAGTTCTTCTCTCTTTCCTTTCATAATATATAAACTTTCCATCTCATTAATAGAACTTACAATTTGAATAGAACCATCATCATTTGCTTTAACAGGATCTCTGACTATTAAATCTTCATTAGAAAAAGAGAGCATAGCAAAAGGATAATTTTTTGCTATTTCAAAAAAATTCTCTTTTGTTATAATCTGCTCGTCAATCTCATATAAAACTTTCTTATATATCTCAAAGGCTGGTTCTCCATTTAATTCATATAAAATATTCTCTTTTGATTTTGTTACTACTAATGGACCATATATTGGTTTCCACCCATGTGAAAAACCCATTCGTATATTTTGATCTATTCCTATAATTAAAGAGTGATCTTTATAAGTGCCATCTTTATCAAATATTGTAAATTTATGGGAAAAATCTTTATAGCCAAGTCCTGCGCCTATGACTTTTACTCTTTTATTTAGTGAGTTATTTAAATTGTTTACTAATTTTTCAAAATATCTAGATAGCCCATCTACAAATAGAAGGATTGATTTACTATTTATATTTTCTAAAAACTTTTTATCATCATCAGAGATCTCTTTCATATTCAATAGTTTAAATAGACTCTTTTCTTTTTTTAATTTTACTACAGCAATAGATGAATAAAATATACTCTTATTTATTATAATATGAGGAACAATGACTCCATAAAAATTTCTATTTTTAAATTTTTTTCTTATATCTTCTAAGTTTAAAATATAATCTTCAGTTATGAAAATGATATAATTAGCTTCTTTTTCAATTTCTATTTTTATCTCTTCTACACTATTATAATTTTTTATCTCAATCAATATTTTCTCCCAAAAATTTTCTTATGACTTCTCCCAGCTTATTCATATCTATTGGTTTTGACAGGTAATCATCAAATCCTTCTAATAGAAGTCTCTCTTTGTCGCCAGTAACAGCAAATGCGGTTACACAGATTATAGGTATGTTTAAGTGTAGTTCTCCTTTTACTTTTTTAAGCAGTTCTCTTCCATCTAATTTTGGCATATCTATATCTGTTAAAATCAAATCGTAACTATTCTCTTTTAATTTTAAGTATGCTTCCAAGCCATTATCTACAATTTCAATATTTACATTTGGTACAATGAGAGCAAGCATCTCTTTAATTACCATACGGTTTAATTCATCATCCTCTGCCACAAGGATTTTTTTCATATTCTTCCTTCTTCAATTAAGTTTAAAATAGATGGTGTTTCACTACTTTCATCTTTAAATATATCTCTTATTTTTAGAAATTCATTTATATTATTAAAAAATAGCTCTAATAGAGTACTATCAAAGTGTGTGCCAGCACCATCTTTCATTATTCCTATAGCAACATCAAGATCTAATGCAGGTTTATATACACGTTTTGATGTCAATGCATCAAATACATCAGCTATTGCGACTATCTTAGCATAAATATGAATTTCATCTCCTTTTAATCCATTAGGATACCCTGTTCCATCTATCTTTTCATGATGTTGAAGAGCTATGATTTTACCAGCATTTATAACCGGGTACTTCTCTGCACCTTCTAATATTTTCCCTCCAATTGTTGTGTGCATTTTCATTATTTCAAACTCTTTTTGCTCAAAGCGTCCAGGCTTTAATAGAATATTATCAGGAATTCCAACTTTGCCTATATCATGCAAAGGAGATGCATGTAAAATAATTTCTACTTCATCTTTTGGAAGTCCTGCGAGTTCAGCCAATTTTGCTGAATAATGACTCATTCTTTTAATATGCATACCTGTTTCTAAATCTCTAAACTCCGATGCTTTGCCAAGTCTTTCAGATATTTCATATTCAGTCTCTTTTGCTACTTCAAGGGCTTTTTGAAGTTTTAAAGTTCTCTCTTTTACTTTATCTTCCAAAACCTGGTTTATATCATCTAATTGATATTGAAATTGTGATAATTTACAGTAGTTAAGTGTTCTGCTTTTTAACTCTTCTATATCTACAGGCTTAGAAAGAAAATCATTGGCGCCAAGCCTTAAAGCATTATGTTTCTCTTCATTATTTGCAGTAACAACAATTACTGGTAAAAACTTATATGTATCATTGTTTTTAAGCTCTTTTAAAACATCAAACCCATTTTTAATTGGCATTGAGAGGTCAAGAAGGACAGTATTGTAATACTTTGGAGATTTTGAATAGATTTTATCTAGAGCATCTTTACCATCAATTGCAGTTTCTACTATTATATCTTCTATCTCTGAAAAAGCAAGCTCTATCAGATCAAGATTAAATGGTTCATCATCAACAGCTAAGATTTTATACATAGTTTATGCCTTTCAGTGTGAGATTTTTTGCCTGCTACAGACAACTAAAAATCATAGTTATTAACTATAGTGGTAGTTTATATGATCTATTTAAAGTATTGTTAAAATTACAATGAAATGGATTATATAACATAAACTTTACATTTTGCTAAAACAAAAATTGCTAATTAACAGTTTTTGCTATTGATAGAATATTCAGTTTTTTTTCTATCTTTTATAAAGGGGATTGATAAAAATCAAGTAGAATTCAGCTGAACTCTTGTAAAATTAGTTTGCGTTGGAATTATAGTGCCTAGATTCAAGAAAAATTTAATATTGAGCTTTTTTTGAATCTGGGCACTTATAATTCCAGAAAATTGTGCAAATTTATTAGGAGGTAAAAATGTCATCTATGTCACGACGTGACTTCCTGAAGAGTGCTGCGGCTGCTACTGCTGCAAGTGCTGTTGGGATGTCAGTTCCTACTGAAGTAGAAGCAAAAGCCAGTAAAGCTGAGAGCGGATGGCGATGGGATAAAGCCGTATGCCGTTTCTGTGGTACTGGATGTGGTATTATGGTTGCAACAAAAGATGGAAAAATTGTTGCAGTAAAAGGTGACCCAGCAGCACCAGTAAATAGAGGTCTTAACTGTATTAAAGGTTATTTTAACGCAAAAATTATGTATGGTGCTGACCGCCTTACCACTCCACTTCTAAGAATGGATGAAAAAGGTAACTTCGATAAAAAAGGAAAGTTCCGTCCAGTTAGTTGGAAAAGAGCTTTCGATGAGATGGAGCGTGCTATTCGTAAAGCACTAAAAGAGGGTGGTCCTGAAGCTGTTGCAGTATTTGGTTCTGGACAGTACACTATTCAAGAGGGTTATGCTGCTGCAAAAATGATGAAAGCAGGTTTTAGATCTAACGCTATTGATCCAAATGCTCGCCACTGTATGGCATCTGCTGTTGTTGGATTCTTCCAAACATTCGGTATCGATGAGCCGTCTGGATGTTATGATGACATTGAAATTACCGATACTATTGTAACCTGGGGTGCCAATATGGCAGAGATGCACCCAATTCTTTGGGCTCGTGTAACAGACCGAAAACTCTCTGACCCTGATAGAGTTAAAGTTGTTAACATCTCTACATATAGACACCGATGTTCTGACCTAGCAGATATGGAAATTATTTTCCGCCCAGGTTCAGATCTAGCAATGTGGAACTATCTTGCACATGAAATTGTTTACAACTACCCTGAAGTAATTGATTGGGATTTTGTTAAGAAGCATACAATTTTTGCTACAGGGTTTGTTGAAACAGGTTACGGTATGAGAATGCCAGATGAAGCCAAAAAACTTGGTTATAGCGATAAAGAACTTGAAACAATTAAAGAAGAAGCAAGCCATACTGTAACTGAAAGAGAAGCTCCTGGTTTAGCACCACTTGGATACAAAGCTGGTGATAAAATGGAGATGAAACATAGAGGTCATGCTCTTGGTCACTGGGAAATCACTTTTGAAGAGTTTAAAAAAGGTTTAGAGCCTTATACATTAGATTATGTAGCAAAAGTTGCAAAAGGTGATCCTGAAGAAAGCATTGAAAGCTTTAAGAAAAAACTTGTAGCACTTCGTGATCTTTACATCGATAAGAGCCGCAAAATGGTTAGCTTCTGGACCATGGGTATGAACCAGCACTATCGAGGTTCTTGGGTTAATGAGCAATCTTACATGGTTCACTTCCTTCTTGGAAAACAAGCAAAACCAGGTATGGGTGCATTCTCTCTAACTGGACAGCCTTCAGCTTGTGGTACTGCTCGTGAAGTTGGTACATTTACTCACCGCTTGCCAGCAGACATGCTTGTTAAAATTCCTAAACATAGAAAAATTGCTGAAAAAATCTGGAAACTTCCAGAAGGTACAATCAACCCTGTTGGGTACCAGCATATTATGAATATCCATCGACAAATAGAAGATGGTAAAATTAAATTTGCATGGGTAAACGTATGTAACCCTTACCATGACACTGCAAATGCAAACCACTGGATTAAAGCAGCTCGTGAAAAAGATTGCTTTATCGTAACATCTGACGGATAC
This sequence comes from Hydrogenimonas thermophila, assembly GCF_900115615.1. Classification (NCBI taxonomy): domain Bacteria; kingdom Pseudomonadati; phylum Campylobacterota; class Epsilonproteobacteria; order Campylobacterales; family Hydrogenimonadaceae; genus Hydrogenimonas; species Hydrogenimonas thermophila. The sequence continues at coordinate 42,677 of NZ_FOXB01000002.1, forward strand.
CCTGGAATCTCTGCAAAAGTTTCTGACCTTGTTCTTCCATCTGCAATGATTTATGAAAAATGGGGATCATACGGTAATGCAGAGCGACGTACACAGCACTGGAGACAGCAAGTTCTTCCTGTTGGTGATGCAATGAGTGATACTTGGCAGTGGATAGAACTTTCTAAACGCTTTACAGTTAAAGACCTTTGGGGTGAATGGACTATCAAAGGTGGTAAAAAACTTCCAAATGTCATTGAAAAAGCTAAAGCGATGGGATATAAAGAAGATACTACAATGTTCGAAATCCTTTTCGCTAATGATTACTACAGAAGCTTTAAAGCTGATGATCCGATTATGGAAGACTTTGACAATACTGAAGTATTTGGTGACAGCCGAAATGTTATCGGTAGTGATGGAAAGCCTTGGAAAGGGTATGGATTCTTTATTCAAAAAGCTCTTTGGGAAGAGTATCGCAAGTTTGGTGCTGGTCACGGTCATGACTTAGCAGATTTTGATACTTACCATAGAGTACGCGGACTTCGCTGGCCTGTTGTTGATGGTAAAGATACTCCATGGCGATTTAATGTTAAATATGATCCATATGCTCGTAAGCATGCTAAACCAGGTGAAGAGTTTGCATTCTATGGACCAGCTCTTAAAACAATTAAGCGTGGTGATCTTAAAAAGATTGATCCAGCAAAAGGTAAAATTAACCTTGCAAACAAAGCTAAAATCTTCTTCAGGCCTTACATGGATCCAACAGAACAGCCAGATAAAGAGTATGATACTTGGCTATGTACAGGTCGTGTAATTGAACACTGGCACAGTGGTACTATGACAATGCGCGTTCCTGAACTTTTCCGTGCAATGCCTGAAGCATTCTGCTATATGAACCCTAAAGATGCAAAAGCAAAAGGTCTTAAAGAGGGCGATATGGTATGGATCGAAAGCCGCCGTGGTAAAGTTAAAGCACACGTTAAAACTCGTGGTCGTAACAGACCTCCTCGTGGTTTGGTTTTCGTGCCTTGGTTTGATGAGCGTGTATTCATTAACAAAGTTTGTCTTGATCACACTTGCCCAATGTCAAAACAGACAGACTATAAAAAGTGTGCAGTTAAAATCTATAAAGCATAAAAATAGAGTTGTCGCCTGAGGATATCCTCGGCGACTATACATAAGGTTTAATACAAACCTAAATATCATTGAAAAGGTGGATTGAGTCTTTGAACACTCAAAACCCAAAAAAAGATACAAAAACCAGTATAAGTGAGAGAAGACGGTTTCTGAGTATTATGGCTCAGAGTATCGGTCTTTCAGCTCTTGGTGGAATTATATGGACAGGGTATGTAGAAGAGGCAAAAGCTTCACCTCTGCTTTTACGCCCACCTGCTGCACTTCCTGAACCAAAGTTCTTGAGAACCTGTATAAAGTGTGGACAGTGTGCTGAAGCTTGCCCTTACGATACTCTGCTAATGGCAAAACCAGGAGATGGTTTACCAATGGGAACACCATACTTCATTCCAAGAGATATTCCTTGTTATATGTGTACAGATATTCCTTGTGTACCTGTATGTCCTACAGGTGCGTTGGATGAAGATGCAGTTTCCAGTGTCGTAGATGGTAAAAAAGTACTTGATATCAACAAAGCACAGATGGGGCTTGCTGTAGTTGATCATGAATCGTGTGTAGCATTCTGGGGTATACAATGTGATGCTTGCTATCGTGCCTGTCCTGTTCTTGGAAAAGCTATTACAATTGAGTTTATCCGAAATGAGAGAACAGGTAAGCATGCAAAACTTGTACCTGTTGTTCATGCAGATCATTGTACTGGATGTGGTTTATGTGAACGTGCTTGTGTAACTGAAAAAGCTGCTATCTTTGTCTTACCTAGAGATATCGCTATGGGAAAACCTGGTGACTACTATGTCAAAGGTTGGAGCAAAAAAGATCAGGAACGCATTAAACAGCGTGATCTGACCAAACTTGAAACCAAAACTGAGCGTAGCGAAAAGAAACCGCAAGACTATTTAAATATGGATGAGGGGTTGTTCGATGACTAGAATATTGAAAATGAGATATCTGATCCTCAGACGTATTACTCAAGTCGGACTCCTCTTTCTATATTTTGCTGCAAATGCATATGGTTGGAAAATTTTAAGTGGAACATTAAGTTCATCAAAACTTTTTGATACTATTCCACTTAGTGATCCTTTTGCTGTATTGCAGATGCTTTCTGCTGGAGCATTGATGGGTATTAATGTTTTTGTTGGTGCCGTTATTATTATTCTTTTTTATGGGATAATTGGAGGACGTGCATTTTGTAGTTGGGTATGCCCTGTTAATATGATTACAGATTTGGCTAACTGGCTAAGACGAAAACTTTTGCTTGACAAAGCAGAACGAAAAGTATGGATCAGCAGAAATACTCGTTATTGGGTAATTGGGCTCTCTCTTATTGTTTCAGCTATTACAGGTCTTGCTGCGTTTGAGCTTGTCAGCCCTATAACAATTTTTAATCGCGGTATTATATTTGGAATGGGAATGACAGGTGCTGTTCTAGTAGCTATTTTTCTCTTTGACCTATTTGGAGTTAAAAATGGTTGGTGTGGACATATTTGTCCTCTTGGAGGTATTTACTCTTTAATTGGACGATTCAGTCTAATTCGGGTTAAACATAATCAGCAAAATTGTACACTATGTATGAAATGTAAAGAGGTTTGTCCTGAAAACCAAGTTCTTTTTATGATAGGCAAAGATAGTACAACAGTAAATATGGGTGAATGCTCCAACTGTGCACGTTGTATCGAAGTATGTGATGATGATGCACTTAGGTTTAGTATAAGAGATTTTGCAAAAAGGAAGGAGTCAAAATGAAAAAAATTATTCAATCAGCCCTCTGCGCAGCATTGATACTGGGTCTTAATGCTTGTGCTAACAATGAAGGGGCAAGTAATGTAGGAAATAGTGAAGCTGCCAATGCCAAAACTGTAATAACAGAAGAGGAGCTTGGTCTTAGAAAAGAGAACCTTTATACGGAACAAGGAATAGCACCAGTAACAGCAGATTTTACAAAACCGGCACCTGGTATGTCTAAAAAAATTGATCGCTCTTATGAAAATGCTCCTCCACTTATTCCTCACAGTGTAGATGGTATGTTGCCTATTACTATTAAAAATAATGCATGTACCGGATGTCATATGCCGGCAGTTGCAAAAAGTGTGAATGCAACACCAATTTCACCAACCCATTTCAAAGACTTTTTTGCTGAAACAAAAGAGAATTTGAAAAAATATAAGGGTTCTAAAGTTCATGCTGATGAGAGTGATATTGCTCCACAAAGATACAACTGCTCTCAGTGCCACGTACCTCAAGCAAATGTAAAACCTTTGGTTGAAAATAAATTCCAGCCAGATTACAGAAACCCTAATGAAAAACAGAAATCAAATCTAATTGATACTCTAAATGAGGGTGTTCGCTAATATGCCTGATATTGAAAGACGGAGGCTTTTTGCCTCTGTCTCATCTTTAATAAGTAATCAAAAGAGGGAAGAAAAAAGTAGAGTTTACCCTCCTTATTGCTCTGATGAGTCTCTTTTTCTCAAGCTATGTCCAGAATGTATAGATAAACCTTGTGCCAAAGCGTGTGAAGAAGAGATAATATTTATTGATGAAAATGGAGTGCCTACTCTAAATTTTGCAGAGAGAGGCTGTACTTTTTGTGATGCTTGTGTTGATGCTTGTAAAAATGATGTTCTTAATGATAAATCATTGAACTCAATTAAAGCAACAGTTGAAATAAATGTATTAAAGTGTATAGCTTGGCACCAAGTTATGTGTAGTAGTTGCAAAGAGCCTTGTTTAGAAGATGCTATCACTTTTTTAGGACTTTTTAGACCAGAAATAGATAATGGAAAATGTACATCTTGCGGATGGTGTTTATCAGTTTGCCCTGCTGATGCAATAGAAGTTATACCTAACATATAAAAAAGGATAAAAGATGATAAGAATGTTGTTTGTATTTTGTCTTATATCAGTGTTTTCAATAGCATCTCCTATTACTGTAAAGCCATCATACTCTATAGATGTTGATGGAAATGTAGTAGAGTTTGTTCGCAAAAACAGCACTCTTTATGTGGCAACAGATGCAGGTAAACTTGAAATTTACGATTGGAAAAAAAATAGACTTCTTGAGAAAATAAAATTTAATACTATTCACGATTTTATGGGTGATCCGATTGCTCCTAAAGTTTTTGGGGTAGATGTAAATAGTAATGGAGACACCTTAATAATTATGGTTCAAGATGAAGGTGGTGAGAGGATTCTTTATAAATATAAAGATAAAAAACTTACAAAACTTTTAGATAAAAGTGCACATATTCAGATGCGTGAAGCGCGTTTTGTAGATAATGATCATATTCTTATTGCATCAATGAGTAATGAACTAATACTTTTTCAAATTTCAACTAGCAAAATTTTATATAAAAATAAATTGAGCCTTTCAACATTTTCAGATTTTCAACTAAATGAAGATAATAGTAAAGTTGCAAGTACCTGTGAATCAGGCATTGTTTATGTTGTTGACACAAAAACCGGTAAAGTACTTAAAACTCTTGAAGGTGGCAATAAAGACAATGTTTTTAAAGTTGATTACAAAAACTCATATGTGCTTGCTTGTGGTCAAGATAGAAAGGCTGTCCTTTACGGGGTAAAGAGAGATAGTTTAACAATCTATCCAACACAGTTTTTAGTATATGCAGGGGCATTAAACAAAGATGCTACTCTTAGCGCTTTTGGAATAAATGAACAAAATGATATTGGCATATATGACAATATTTTAAAATCTATTAAATATAAGCTTGTTGGACAACAGTCAACACTAAATACCATTGTTTTTATTGATGATAAAACTTTAATCAGTTCAAGCGATGACAATCATATCTTAATTTGGAGGATTCCATGAATATTTCTAGCATAGTTGTACAAGTTCGTAGTGAATATATTGATGAAGTTGTAAATACTCTTAAAGAGTCTGATTTTTGTGATTATCACTTTCATGATAAATCTATAGGTAAAATAATTGTAACAGTTGAAGGTGAAAATATTAGTGAAGAGATAGAAAAAGTAAAAAAGATTCAAGCTGTACCACATGTCATAGCTGCTGATATGATGATGGCTTATAGTGAAGATGAGCTTGAAGCTGAAAGATCAAAATTAGAAACAGGTCCAAATGTACCTGAAATGCTTAATGATGACACAATTCGCGCCGAAGATATTGTTTATAACGGCGATCTTAAGAAAAAAATAATATAAATATTTGGGATCAACCCCTGATCCCTTTTACTAAAAAATACCTTCTAATAACCTTAAATAAATCCAAAAATTACTTTAAAGAATCCTTTATTATGAAAATTGGACTTATGAAGTTTTGTTATTAAGTTTAATTTATTAAACTAGTAAGCTCAATTTAATATATTTCTAGATATACTTTCGTTTATTTAGGAACAATTAAGTTCCTTTGCTTCAATTCTTTAGTGAAGAAGCAAAAACCAAATTTTAAGTTTGGTTAAAACTAAAGTCAGGGGTTGCCAATGAAGCAGGAGAAGAAGAGCTTATCAAAAATGGCTCTATTCACAATCATCTTGATAGGAATAGTTGTGGGCGCAGTTGGCTCATTTACAACAGCAGTTATGGTAGAGAAAACCAGCGGGAAAGAGTTCTGTACCCAGTGTCATACTATGCAGCCCATGGCTGACTCCTATCTGGCTGATATACATGGGGGCAAAAATAAAGAGGGTCTGACAGCAAAATGTGTTGATTGTCACTTACCTCATGATTCTCTTATGGGGTATTTGGTAGAGAAGGCTAAAACAGGCATACATGATGTTTGGGCTGAATTTACATATGACAAAAGCAAAATTGATTGGCAAGAGAAGCGCAAGCATGCCAAACATTTTGTATTTGATAGTGGATGTCTACATTGTCATACTAATCTTAAAGATGCAACAATGGGCACACCTAAAGGATTTATAGCTCATAAGGCTTATTTCCTTGATAAAAAGAAAAAGTGTGTCGAGTGTCATGAAAATGTAGGTCACCATAGTTTAGGTGATTACATTTCTCAAATCCAAACTAAGGAGAAAAAGTGAATCCAACACCAAAAAAGGAGGGATTAATGCGGTTTAAGTCATTGATGATCGCTACTTTGCTGGCATCTGCATTTAGCATATCTGCTAATGCATCAGCAAAAGCGACTGAACATGTTGGGGATATCAGCCCTAAAAACTTGAAAGTTACTCGTGGAATGACAGCAGAAGCAAAACGCTGTGTTGAGTGTCACGCTGAAAAAACACCTGGTCATGTAAATGATTGGAAACAGAGTCGACACGGACATGTTGGAGTATCTTGTATTGACTGTCACGGTGTCAAAAAAGATAACCCAATGGCAGCTCAAAACTGTCCAGGAGTAAAAGGAACAAAAACATACGTTTCTGTACTTGTAAGTCCAAAAACTTGTGAAAAATGTCACCCTAATGAGGTTGAAGAGTTTCAACATAGTGGTCATGCTCGTGGTGCACTTCAAGTTCGTTCAAAAGCTGGTATGCAAGCTTTAATGAAGAAAATTGAAGGTCGTGATCACCCAAAATTCAAAAACTCACCTGAAGCTACTGGATGTATGCAGTGCCATGGTTCAATCATTGAGCTTGATGCAAACAAACAACCAACTGCTGAAACTTGGCCAAACTATGGTATTGGTAATGTATACCCTGATGGTGGTGTAGGTAACTGTAAATCTTGCCACAGTGGACACAAGTTCTCTATTGAAGAGGCTCGTAAACCAGCTGCTTGTGCAAGTTGTCACTTAGGACCTGACCATCCAGATATTGAGATTTACAACAACTCTATGCATGGACATATCTATAATACAGAGGGTAATACTTGGAAATATGACTCTGCTCCAGATGCTTGGGAACCAGGTGATTATCGTGCGCCAACTTGTGCTACTTGTCATATGAGTGGTATTGGTGATCTTAGAACTACTCACAATGTTAGTCGACGACTTAAGTGGAATATCTGGGCTCCAATTTCTAAACTTAGAGATGGTGGATATGACACAGCTGTAAGTACTTATGAGAAAACTGGAAAAATTACTAAAGGTAATCCTTTAGCTGGACACCCAGATGGACATAAAGCTGGTCGTGCAGAGATGGAAAAAGTATGTAAGTCTTGCCATACAACACTTCATACTAAAAACTTCTTCAAAATGGCTGATCAACATGTAGAACTTTACAATGTATATGCTAAAGAAGCTAAAGGTATGATCGATGAGTTGACCAAAAAAGGTCTAATGATGAAAGATAAGTGGTCTGATCCTGCATTTAAAGTATGGTATCATCTATGGCACCATCAAGGACGACGTATGAGACAAGGTGCACTTATGGGAGCTCCTGACTATGCTCACTGGCATGGTGTATTCGAACTTCAGCAAGATATTCGTGAGTTGAGAGCAATCTACAACCAAAGAATTAAAAGCGGAAAAATAGAGCACTAATTAAAGTGATGAGAGGAATTAATTTTCCTCTCATCAAATGATATAATAAAAGATTGATATAACACCATTTAAAAAATGATGTTATACCACTCTTTTAACTCTTGCAAAATTACTTTAAAAAAGGATATAAAGTTGAAAAAGCTATTTTTTTCAATTATTGCACTATTAATACTAAGTTTCTCTGTTCAGGCTTCAGACGTTTTGGCAATTGTCAATGGCTATAAAATTACAACAGATGTTGCACCTAGAAATTTCAATGACTTAAATAGTTCGGAGAAACATAAAATAGTAAACAGACTTATAGAAAAATATTTAGCAGCAAATTATGCACTTAATACAGATATTGTCAATGATCCAGAATATAAAAAGGTTTTGAAGCATATCTTAAATCTGTCTTCAAAACCTAAAAAAAGTGAAACTTTGGCTTCAGCTGTAAAAAAAAGTACAGGTTATACTGAGGAGCAGCTTTTCAGTAAAAAAGGTCTTTTAGCTTTTGATTTTATTTTGGAAAAAAAAGCAAACTCTATGAAGCCTGATGAAAAAGTTTTAAGAGAGTATTACGAAAAGAATAAATTTAAGTATGATACTCCAGCAATGGTTGAACTTGCTACAATTGTTGTAGATAGCAAAGAAGAAGCAGAAAAAATAATGAAAGAGTTAAAAGGTTCAAAAGGAGATTATAAACTCTTTAGTTCATTAGCAAAAAAGTATTCAAAAGCTCCTGATGCCATTGATGGTGGATATATGGGTAAAATACCTATAAGTGATTTAAATGAAGAGATAAGTAAATATATTTTGCCTCTTGACCGAGGAGAACATACTAAGCCTATTAAAACAGTTTTTGGATATCAGATCTATTATGTAATCAATCAAATTCCAGCTGTTAATACAACTTTTGATATGGTAAAAGAGCGTGTCAAAGATGAGTATATTCGCAAAGAAGTTAAAAAATGGGCATTTGATACTATTCATAAGTTAAAAAATTCTGCTAAAATAGAGCTAAAAATAGATTAATTAAAAAATTACGAAAAGGAAAAAGTTGAGCTCAAACATACCATTAATAAAAGGTATATTGAAAGATTTTTTCCTTTTCACACATTTAGATGAGGAAAAACTTAACTCTTTAGTATCAATATCTAGTCTTGTAGAATATAAAAAAGAGAGTATTCTATTTTTTGAGGGAGAAGAGCCAAAATCCCTTATTATTCTTATTGATGGTATTTTAAAAGTTTATAAAACTGATTTAAAAGGTAATAAAGTAATTCTTCACAGATTTTACCCTGTAGACTTAATTGCAGAGTTGGTAAATATTGAGCATATGAATTACCCTGCATCTGGAGAGTTTGAAACAGATGGAAAAGCTATTTTAATAAACTATAAAGAGTTTGAGAAAAAGTTTCTCAAAGATCCTGAAGTATCTTTTGCATTTATAAAATCTCTCTCAAAAAAGATTAAATATCTTGAAAATGTTATTGCTACAAATTTAGTAATGAACTCTACAGCTCGAGTAGCAAAATTTATTTGTGAGCATGGTCATGAAATATCAAAATTAAAAAAAAGTATGATAGCAGCTGATCTTAATATGGCTCCTGAAACTCTTTCTAGAATTTTAAAAAAACTTTCAACTCTTAAATTGATAGAAAGAGAGAAAGATGAAATTATAATTCTTGATAAAGAAGGTCTTACAACATTCTACTTATAGTTAAAAGTTTTAATTAAGATACACTTCAGCTGGCAATATGTTAGAATTGCAGCCAACAATTTTTTTACTTTCATTAAATAGCAGGAAGCAGTATTGAAAAATCTAATCATAGTAGAGTCACCGGCCAAAGCACGAACAATTAAAAATTTTCTTGGAAAAGATTACGAAGTTATTGCATCAAAAGGTCATATTAGAGATCTTCCAAAACATAGCTTTGGAATAAAAATAGAAGATAATCAGTTTCAACCTCAGTACAGAGTAGATAAAGATCACAGTGATATTGTTAAACAGATAAAAGATTTGGCAAAAAAGAGTGACCAAATCTATATCGCAACCGATGAGGACCGTGAGGGGGAGGCTATAGGCTATCATATTGCCAAAGCGATTGGAAAAGATCCTCAAACTCTACCTCGTATAGTTTTTCACGAAATAACCAAAAGTGCTATTCAAAATGCTCTTGAAAATCCTCGCAAAATCAATATGGATCAAGTTAATGCCCAGCAGGCACGCCGTCTTTTGGACCGTATTGTTGGATATAAACTTTCACCACTGCTTGCATCAAAGATCCAAAAAGGACTTAGTGCCGGTCGGGTACAATCTTCCGCTCTTAAAATCACAGTAGATCGTGAACGTGAAATTCAGGCATTTAAACCAGTTGAATATTGGAGTATTGATGCTCTGTTTAAGCCTAAGATAGATGCAAACCTTGTTGAATACAAGGGTAAAAAAATTGAAAAGATGACAATTGGCAATGAAAAAGATGCCCGTGAAATAGAGACTGTTTTAAAAGACGAGGTTTATCATGTAAAAAGCATAGAAAAGAAACAGCGAAAGAGCTCAACACCTCCTCCTTTTATGACTTCTACACTGCAACAAAGTGCTTCTGGTCGTCTTAGCTTTTCACCAAAAAAGACTATGATGATTGCTCAAAAACTATATGAGGGAGTTAAGACTGACAAAGGACAGATGGGTGTCATCACCTATATGCGTACAGACAGCCTTAACATAGCAAAAGAGGCACAAGATGCAGCAAGAGAGACTATTTTAAAAACATATGGAGAAGACTATCTTCCAGAAAAACCTAAAATATATACTTCTAAAAGCAAGGGGGCACAAGAGGCTCACGAAGCTATACGACCCACAAGACTTGACTTTACACCAGAAATAGCTAGTAAGTATCTCTCAGCTGATGAATTGAAGCTCTATAAACTTATATATAACCGTTTCCTTGCAAGTCAGATGACAGATGCTATTTTAGAGTCACAAACAATTCTGTTTGCTTCTGAAAATGGTATATTCAAAGCCAGTGGTCGAAAACTTCTGTTTGATGGTTTTTATCGTGTTATGGGATATGATGATAAAGATAAACTTCTTCCTGAGCTAAAAGAGGGTGAAGAGATTCCTTTGGAAAAACTGACAGCCAATCAACACTTTACAGAACCACCTCCACGCTATACAGAGGCAAGTCTTATTAAAAAACTTGAAAGCCTTGGAATAGGTCGTCCAAGTACATATGCACCTACAATATCTCTGCTTGTATCAAGAGAATATCTGAAAATAGAGAAGCGTCAACTTATTCCAACACCAATAGCATTTACAGTTATAGAAATTCTAGAAAAGCATTTTCCTGAAATTGTAGACTCTAACTTTACAGCAGAGATGGAAGAGAAACTAGATGAAGTAGCAGAGAAAAAGGTAGATTGGCAAAAGTTGCTTCTTGACTTTTACACCCCGTTTATAGAAAAAGTTGAAAAAGGCAAAAAAGAGATTAAGAGTCTTAAAAAGGCTGAACCAATTGGACGTGAATGCCCTGAATGCGGAAGTGAACTGCTTCTTAGAAGTGGTCGTTTTGGTGAATTTATTGCCTGCAGTAACTACCCTAAATGTAAATATACAGAAGCTATAGAGAAAGATGGTGAAGAAGCACCGACACCACAAACTACTGATGAAGTATGTGACAAATGTGGTGCACCAATGGTTATAAAGAGTGGTCGAAGAGGCTCTTTCTTAGCTTGTAGCGCTTACCCTAAATGTAAAAACACCAAACCTCTTGAGAAACCAAAAAGTCTTGAAGTTAAATGCCCTGAATGTGGAGGTGAACTGCTTGAGCGAAATTCAAGACGAGGTAAATTTTTTGGTTGTAGCAACTATCCAAAATGTAAATTTGTTTCAAAATTTGAGCCTACTGAAAAAAAATGTCCAGAGTGTGATTATGCAATGGCAAAACGAACATTTAGAGGCAAAGAGGTCTATGAGTGTATTAAATGCAAACATAGGATAGATGCATAAAGATTGATGATTTACGGATAGTGGATGAAGATAGGTATTCTTTCAGATACACATAAAAAAGTAGGGCGTGCCAAAAAAGCTATAAATATGCTTTTAGAGAATGGTGCAGAGTTTTTGATTCATGCAGGTGATATTTGTAAAGAGGAGATTTTAGAGTATCTTGAAGAGGTTTCAGTTCCGTATGTAGCTGTACTTGGCAACAATGATCGCAAACTGGTACCCCTTATAGAAAAATACAACCTCTTTAAAGAGCCACATTACTTTAGTGTAAATGATATACGCATAAAACTTATGCATCATCCATGGTTTTTAAGTCCAGATGCAGATCTCATAATATTTGGGCATACGCATAAATTTTCTCTTGAATGTCGGCTATCTGGTGAGCTTTACTTAAACCCTGGTGAAGTATGTGCCAGAAATAAGCCAATAAGTGAAGCTGTAATTCTTGATATAAATGATGAAAGCTTTGAGATAACTCATTGCCAAAGGCGCATTAAAGAGAATAAATGGCAATATAACAAAAAAATCTGCAAAAGAGTTTTGGAACATGTCTAAAAAAGTATTTTTGTGTGCTATAAGCAATATATCAAGCGGTCACTGCTTGGAAGATTGTAAGTTTTGTACACAGAGTGTCAAGTATGGTGCAAAAATAGAACGTTTTTATCATAAACCTATTGAAGAGATTGTAAAAGAGGCAAAACAGGCAAGAGAACGACAAGCAGTAGGTTTTTGTCTTGTTACTGCAGGTAAAGGGATTAATGATAAAACACTGCGGTTTGTCTGTGAAGCAGCAGAAGCTGTAAAAAAAGAGGTTGAAGAGCTTAATATTATTGCTTGTAACGGTACAGCAAGTGAAGAACAGCTTCGTATTTTAAAAGATCACGGTGTTAGTAGTTATAACCATAACTTGGAAACCTCCAAAGATTTCTATCCCACTATTTGTACTACACATGAGTGGAAAGAGCGTTATGAAACTTGCGAAAATGTAAAAAAAGCAGGTCTAAAGCTTTGTACAGGCGGAATATTTGGACTTGGTGAAACAATGGATGATCGTATCAGTATGCTGGAGTCTGTAAAAAGCTTAGAGCCTGAATCTGTACCTATCAACTTCTTTCATCCTAATGATGCACTTCCTCTTGAAGGAAAGATATTACCAAAAGAAGAGGCTTTAGAGATGATACGCATTGCAAGAGAGATACTTGGAAATAGTAGACGTATTATGATAGCAGGAGGAAGAGAGATCACCTTTGGAGATGAAGACTATAAAATCTTTGAAGCTGGAGCAAATGCTATTGTAATTGGAAACTACCTTACTACACATGGTAATGATCCTTTACGAGATCACAAAATGTTAGAAACTTACGGCTATGAAATAGCAAAAAACTGCAATGACTAATGATGTTTTAATCATAGTTACTCTTTCGCTACTCATCTGGGTAGCTCCTTTTATTGCAAAAATAGTAAAACTTCCAACAACACCGGTTGAGATCATCTTAGGTTCAGTTGCCTCAGCTTTTGGTTTTTTAGGTCATGGCGACAATGAACTGTTTGATTTGGTAGCAGAGTTTGGTTTTTTATATCTAATGTTTGTGGCTGGACTTGAAGTAAATGTAAAAAAGCTTCTTAAAACTGATACCAAAATTCTAAGAGCTGGATTTGCCTATTTAACTATTCTTTATGCTCTATCTATTCTTGTTGCATACCAACTTGGAATGAGTTTTGTCTTTATGGTAATCTTCCCACTAATCTCAGTAGGTCTTATTGCCGCACTCTCAAAAGAGTATGGAAAAGAGACTCCTTGGATCAAAATCTCACTGACAATAGGCATACTTGGTGAACTAATTAGTATTATTGTATTAACACTTGCTAGTGCAGGAATCCAATATGGTATAGGCATAGAGTTTTTCACAAAAATTACTACATTGGCAATTTTCATTGGCTCATTGGCACTTTTATACTATCTTTTACATCTTATTTTTTGGTGGTACCCTGAAATTAGAAATGTTATGATGCCGTACTTTGATACAAAAGAGCAGGATATCAGACTTAGTATGGCAACTCTTTTTATAATGCTGGCTATTATGATCTTTCTTGGGTTAGAAACGGCATTTGGAGCTTTTATAGCAGGTGTATTTATTGCCACTTTCTTTGCGCATAAAGAGGATTTGGAAACAAAACTTTCAAGTTTCGGTTTTGGATTTCTTGTTCCTATATTTTTTATACATGTAGGAAGCTCTTTGCCAATAGAGGCATTTGAAAAAGAGGGACTTGTTCTTTTGGCATTTATTATAGCCGGTATTATGCTTTTTGTTCGTCTAATGGCATCATTTGCTTTTATTAATTATTTTGGAGTCAAAAATTCTGCTCTTGTAGGTCTTTCTCATGCTATGCCATTAACTCTGCTCATTGCAGTAGCAACACTTGCCTATCATGCAAAAAGTATAGATAGGTTCAATTATGAAGCATTTATTTTGGCAAGTTTAATGGAAGTTATCATTGCAATGGTAAGCATAAAACTGTTAGCAAAAGAGTCATCTTTTCAAAAGTCTAAATATCAAAAGTGATAAAATTAAATATCATCGCATTTTAAAAGTATCTCATCTACAACAGTTTCAAGCGGGTGGTTGGCATTTACAGTAATTTGTGCTTGCTCTTCATAAATCTTTTCACGTAAATTAAAAAGATTTTTTGCCTTTTCTATATCTTGAAAAAGTGGTCTTTTAGCTCTTTCTTCTGGAGAGATTCTCTCTAGTATCTTTTCAAATGGTAGCTTCAAATATACTACTTTGCCTATGTCGTGCAATCTTTCAACTACCAGTGGCATTCCTCCACCAGTAGAGATGATACTTCCTTTAACACACTCAGCCATCCAGCGTGCAGACTCTTTTTCTAACTCTCTAAAATACTCTTCTCCATATTTTTCAAAAATAGAAGAGATCGCTTTTCCTTGGGCAGACTCTATTAATGTGTCAGCATCAAGAAAGTACCGTCCACTCTTTTTAGAAAGCAGTCGTCCTACACTGCTCTTTCCAGAACCCATAAAACCTATAAGAACAATATTTTCAGAGCACATCTACAATATAACCGTCATCTACTCTTAAAATTTTATATTTGTAAGATGAATCTAATGTTATAACTACTCTATAATAACCGTCGTGATTACCTATATCTAAACGTAAAAAAGGTGGTTTGTTCAAAGGTACTTTTTTAGTCAAAAAACTTGCATCTCTTTTGAAGTCAAATACAACTTTAAATGGTGCAGCTAGATGAAATGAGCGTATTTTTTTATCTTTTGTAATAATTTTTATTCTATTTTTCTGAATAAGCTGAAATGATATAAAAGGCAATGGTTTGTATATTGACTTAGAAATTCTCTTTTTTGAGCTTTTATATGTTGGTTTTAATTTGCCTTGCGTTACAATAATGGGCTTATGCCAATCGATTGATTTATCGACTTTTAAACTCTCTTTTTTTACAGAGCCATCTATAGATTGATAAAAAATAGTAACTGATTTTAAAACTCTGGCATCACTGGGCAAGTTAATACGCAGCTCTTTAAAATCAGGTACTTTTTCAATTTTATTGGCAGTTACGGGTAAGACAGTTTCATCAATTACAGGCTTAAAAGGATTCTGTCTTGCCAACGTCAAGCTATACAGAGCTATTAAAATAGTTAAAAATCTCAAGGTTCTGGCTCCAACTGTTTTAGCTCAAAATACTCTTTTTGCAATGCTGCATTTTTTGATTTGAGCGTCTTTATATACCATTCATATGATGAACGCTGCTCTTCTATACCCATCAACACCATTAGCGAATTGGGTCCAAAGAGCAGCACACCGGCATAAATTCCCAATGCTATAACAATAACCAGCGCAATAATAATACGCTGGATTGGAATACCTAAAAAGGCGATTGGTACTCGTCCCCCTGTTTCGGGAACGTCAATTTTGGGCATTACCCAAAGATCTCTTTGCCAAGATATTCAAAATAACCAAGTTCTCGCTCAATAGCAAGAAGACGGTTATATTTTGCAATACGCTCACTTCGAGCAGTTGAGCCTGTCTTAATTTGACCAGTATTTAGAGCAACTGCAAAATCTGCAATAAAGCTATCTTCACTCTCACCACTTCGGTGGCTCATTACACAAGTATAGCCATTGCGTTGAGCAAGGCGGACTGTCTGCATTGTTTCACTAACAGAGCCGATTTGGTTAGGCTTGATGAGGATTGAGTTTGCAACACCTTTACTGATACCTTCAGCAAGAATAGATGCGTTGGTTACAAACAAGTCATCTCCAACAAGCTGAATTTTTTTACCAATACGTTCTGTAAGAACTTTCCATCCATCCCAGTCATCTTCACTCAAACCATCTTCAATACTTACAATAGGATACTTGGCAATTAGCTGCTCATAGTATTCAACCATCTCTTCGCTTGTTAAAGTTCGTCCTTCACTCTCAAGACGGTAACCACCATCAGCAACAAGTTCACTGCTTGCAACATCAAGAGCAATAGAGATTTGCTCACCAGGCTTATAACCTGCTTTTTCAATAGCCTTCATAATTACTTCAATTGGCTCTTCATTACTGCTTAGATTTGGTGCAAAACCACCTTCATCACCAAGTGCAGTACTGTGTCCCATCTCATTTAAAATCTTTTTTAGATTATGGTAAACTTCAGCACTAGCTCTCAACGCTTCAGAGAACTCTTCAAATCCTGTTGGCATGATCATATACTCTTGGAAGTCAACACTGTTATCTGCATGGCTTCCACCATTAATGATATTTAGCATTGGTGTTGGCATAACCAGTGCATTTGCACCACCAAGGTATCTGTAAAGAGGCATTTTTAGGCTTTTTGCTGCAGCCCTTGCTACTGCCATAGATACGCCAAGAACGGCATTTGCTCCAATATTGCCGTAATTGTCTGTACCGTCAATCTCTTTCATAATTGCATCAATTTCACTCTGATTATATGGACTTATTCCAATCAGTTCATCAGCAATTTTGATATTGACATTATCACATGCAGTCAAAACACCTTTACCCATATATCGATCGCCACCGTCACGTAACTCTAAAGCTTCACGTTTACCAGTACTTGCACCACTTGGAACGATTGCATCAGCACTTGTTCCATCGCTTAAATGTACAGTAGCTCGAACTGTAGGGTTACCACGACTATCCATTACTTCATCAGCTCTAATATCATCAATAAATACCATTGTAATTACTCCTCTCCCGCTAATTTAATCTCTTCTTCACTCATTTCAAGCATAGTACTTCCAATACCTAATGCCTCTTTAATCTCTTCTTCTATTTGGGCAGCCAGTTCTGGATTATCTTTAAGTGTCTGCTTGGCATTTTCTCGTCCCTGACCAAGCTTTGTCTCTTTATAACTGAACCAAGCTCCGCTTTTATCGATTATATCCAACTTAACACCATAATCGATAATCTCACCCTCTTTGCTGATCCCTTCACCAAACATAATATCGAATTCAGCAATTCTAAAAGGAGGTGCAACTTTATTTTTGACAACTTTTGCTTTTACACGGTTTCCTATCTGATTTTCACCCTGCTTCAAAGTAGCAATACGGCGAACATCTACCCTGACAGAAGCATAAAATTTTAAAGCATTTCCACCAGTCGTAGTTTCAGGGCTTCCATATCCCATAGTTCCAATCTTCATACGAATCTGGTTGATGAAAATGACAGTAGTCTCCATTTTATGAAGAACACCGGTAAGCTTGCGCAGTGCCTGACTCATCAAACGTGCCTGAAGTCCGACATGCGTATCTCCCATATCACCTTCAATCTCAGCTTTTGGAGTCAATGCTGCAACAGAGTCTACAACAATTACATCTACCGCACCGCTACGGGCAATAGTCTCTACAATGTCAAGTGCCTGCTCACCAAAATCTGGCTGACTTACAAGAAGATTTTCAACATCTACACCAAGATTTTTTGCGTAACGTACATCTAGAGCATGCTCTGCATCTATAAAAGCACAAATACTGCCATCTTTTTGTGCTTCAGCGATAATTTGAAGTGCCAATGTTGTTTTACCTGAACTTTCAGGTCCGTAAATCTCGATCATCCTCCCTTTTGGAACACCACCAATACCAAGAGCCATATCAAGTCCCAACGAACCTGTACTGATAGCTTCAATTGGCTCTATCTCTTTATCACCAAGGCGCACCAACGCCCCTTTGCCAAACGCTTTATCGATCTGCTTTAAAGCAACATCTAGCGCTTTTTGTTTATTTGGATCGATCCCCATAGATACCTCACCTAAATTAAAATTAGAGATATTTTAACACTATTTCGATAAAATCAAGCAAAAAAGATAGGGTTGCCCACTTATGAGCAAAAAAAATTCAATATTTAACACTAAACATTCAACATCTATAAAAATCGCTCACTCACCTGATGCAGATGATATCTTCATGTATTATGCAATTAAATTTGGATGGGTAACTACTCCAGCTCCATTTGAAAATATTGCACTAGATATAGAAACACTCAATGAGGCTGCCATAGAAGGGACATATGATGTTACAGCAATCAGCTTTGCACTCTACCCTAAAATATGTGAAGATTTTGCATTGCTTCGTACTGCCGTAAGTTTTGGAGAGGGGTATGGGCCAAAACTCATTAAAAAAAGAGACAAAAAGCTTCGTCGTAACTTTAAAGTAGCTCTCAGCGGTCGCCATACAACCAATGCTATGCTCTTTAAAATTGCATTCCCTGAAGCAAGAATTATTTATAAAAACTTTCTGGATATAGAAAAAGCTGTTTTGGATGGAGAGGTTGATGCTGGGGTTTTGATCCATGAAAGTATTTTGGATTTTGATGAAAGTTTGGAAGTAGAGTGTGAAATATGGGATATATGGTTAGAGTTAGCAAAAAAAGAGCTTCCTCTGCCTCTTGGAGGAATGGCTATGAGAAGATCTATTCCATTAACTCGTGCAATAGCTATAGAAAAAGCACTTATAAAAGCTGTTGAGGTAGCAAATACCCATCGGGCAATGCTAGCAAAAATGCTTTTAGAACGTGATCTTGTACGCATTGATGCACCTACTTTAGATAAATATCTAGACCTTTATGCAAATGATAAATCTATTACAATGAATGATGTTCAATTAGAAGCACTTGATAGGCTTTTTCAAATAGGATATGAACATAACTTTTATGAGTGTCCAATACAAGCACGAGATTTTATGATTCCTCACGAATATATGGATAGCAGGGGGTAAATATGGAAGCAAAATTTGTTGCACTTGGTGTAGAGACACTAAAAATTGCTTTAACTCTCTCTCTGCCAATGCTGCTAAGTGGATTGATTGCAGGTTTGGCAATCAGTATATTCCAAGCAACTACTCAGATTAATGAAATGACGCTTAGTTTTATTCCTAAAATTTTGATTGTTGCTGTAGTTATGATTATGATAATGCCTTGGATGATGAATACATTGATCGATTTTACAGTTCGTCTTTTTAACATGATTAAGGATTTCCCTTTTTGAAAAAGAGAAGTATTGATTTTTCAAAATTTTCAAGCATAAAAATAGGACCAGTTGTAGATGTTACTGTTATTGAAAAAGGCGATGTACTGCCAAAAGATCATCTACTTATAGGTCATGCAAATAATTTGTTAATAAGTCCCATGCCTCCAAAACTGATGATGCTTGGCAAAGATTTTGACTATATTAAAATTGAAGATGAACGCTTAATAATTGGAGCTGCAACACCAACGGGAAAGATTTTGTCATTTTGTAAAAAGTTTGATATTGGCGGATTTGAGTATGTGGCAAAACTTCCAGGTACGCTTGGTGGGATGCTTGCTATGAATGCAGGTGTAAAATCGTATGAAACATTTAACACTCTTTTAGAGGTTAAAACTGATATTGGCACTTTTGCCAAAGAAGAGATTGAGCATGGATATCGTTATGCCAATCTGCCTGGTATTGCACTGGAGGGTACTTTTAAGTTTGAAAAAGGATTTAACAAAAATCTTGCTGAACAACTTTTGCAGCTTAGAACAAATCAACCACAATTGCCAAGTGCAGGTAGTGCTTTTAAAAATCCTCCGGGTGATTATGCAGGTCGCCTTATAGAAGCAGTTGGGCTGAAAGGAGAGCGTATAGGCAATATGGCGTGGAGTGATATGCATGCAAATTTTCTTGTTAATCTTGGTGGTGGTATATTTGATGATGCCATAACTCTTATTGAGCTTGCTAAAAAAAGAGTTTTTGATATGTTTAATATTGAATTAGAAATTGAAATTAAGATAATATGATTAGTTATAAAAATGATATAATAATTTAGGTTTAATTTTATCACTGGTTCACAAATAGGTTGCAATAAGTGTAGGAGTGAAGGTAGTAAAACTGAATTAAAAAAAGTTGGAGTATTCTAATGATTGAAAAAATTATAAAAAAAATAAGATCTCTTCCTCCTCTTCCAGAAAGCGTTCAAAGAGTACGAGAAGTTTGTTCTAATCCTGAAGGTACTGTAAAAGATTTGATTCCTGTTATAAAACAGGATCCAATGTTTACAGCTGATATTTTAAAAGCTGCAAACTCTCCTCTTTATGGTTTCAGTAAACAGATAGCATCTATAGATCAGGCAGTATCACTGTTTGGAATGGGGACAATACAAGGGTTTGCAATTGCTTATGCGATGAGGAAAAGTTTTTCTGTTGATCTTTCAGTATATGGCATAAATTCAAATGATTTAACTAATGTTTCAACTATGCAGAATGCGCTAATATGTAATTGGGGTAAATTTCAAGTATTTACATATAAAGATGAGATGACAACCCTCTCTTTAATTATGGAACTTGGAAAAATGATAGCTGCAAAAATTATTGAAGAGAACAATAAAACAGAGATTTTTAAAGATGAAATGTCAAAAGTACGAACTTATAAAGAGATACTAGGTGTTGAAAAAGAGTTTTTATCAATTTCTAGTGAACAAATAAATGCAATGATGTTTAAACATTGGAAATTTAGCGAGACAATGATTGAAATCATGCAACATATTGTAGAGCCTGAAAAAGCAGATGAAGATGTTAAAAAGCATACACAGATTTTAAGGGTAGCTAAAGAGGCAATACCAGTAACATCTCCATTATGTGAAAAATCTATTGGACTAGCATTAGAAAAATGTAAAGAGTATAAGTTGGATTATCAAAGTTTAAATAGTGAAATCAAGGCACTAAAATCCTTAATAGCTAGCTAAAATATTTTGTTCAACTATTACCATAAAATTAGAGCTATGGTACTAGTTAAAACAATAGCAATAATATTAAACACAAATCCAAACTTTGCCATCTGTTTAATAGTTAAAACACCACTACTCATTGCAATAGCATTTGGAGGAGTGGCAATAGGCAACATAAATGCATAACTTGCGCATATTGTAGCTACCATTAAGATCAAGTAAGTATCAATACTTGAAACTTTTCCTAATGCATAAATAATTGGTAATGCTATAGAAGTAAGTGCTGTATTGCTGGTTATTTCTGTCGTAAAAGTTATTAATGTAGCAACAATTAAAATTAGCATAATAGGTGGTAGTGTAGTTAGCTCTAAAAGCATATTTGATATATCTTTTGCCAAGCCTGTACTTGAAAATCCAGAAGCAATAGAAAATCCGGCACCAAATAAAAATATAATCTCATACGGTATTTTTTTTGCATCATCCCAAATCAAAAAACCGATTTTTGGTAAAAACATAGCCAAGCCAAAACTTAGAAGTATTACTGATTCATTAAATTTTAAAAAAGAGTTAACTAATAAAATAGCTATTAAAAGTAGTAAAATATTTTTTAATCTTCTTTGATCAATATTTAATCTTACTACAGATTCTGAAACATTTATACCACTCTTTTTTAAACCAAGTGACAAAATAGATGAAACTATAACTAACATAACTATAGCAAGAGGTAGAGTTTTTGCCATCCATACAACAAACGACAGGCTTTCTAAATTATTATCTTGCAAAAAGCCCATCAAAATTAGATTTGGAGGTGTTCCAATAGGAGTAATTATACCTCCTATGCTAGCTCCGTAAGCTATTGCAAGAACAAACCTAATTTTTAAATTATGTTCATCAGTTAAAAAGAGTGCTATTGGCATCAACAAAAGAGCTGTTGTTGTATTTGATAAAAAAGAGCTTAAAAGAGCTGATGTAATAGATAATGAAAATATTATTCCTCTATTTGTTTTTGGAAAAATATTCAATAATTTATTTGCTATGATTTTATGCAATCCAGTTTTTTCTACTGCTATTGCAAGTAAAAAACCACCTAAAAAGAGAAATATAATTGTTTTTGAGTAGTTTGCGGAGACACTTTTAGGATCAAGTATTCCAAGTGTTGGAAACAAAACAATAGGAAGCAGTGATACTACTCCCAATGGTAATGCCTCATTAGTCCATAGTGTTACAAGTAAGGCAACTACAGCTATTAATTTAGACTCGATATCATTAAAAACTAGTCCACTTAAAAAATAAGCCAATATAGAAATTGCAATAGCAATTAAAATACCTTTTACCTCTTTTGTAAACATGATTTTACCTTATTTTTCAGATATCTCATCTAATATTGACAATATTTCATCCATACTTTGACGTAAATTCCTTATTTCTTGAGCAAGATTTTCCATATTTTTAGCATTCTCAACTATAATCTGAGAAGTTGAATTTATTTGTTGAGTTACTGTTGTAATTACAATAGAAGTTTCATCTAAACCTTTTTGAGATTTTTCAGCTAAATTTCTAACTTCATCAGCGACAACAGCAAATCCTCTTCCGTGTTCTCCTGCTCTAGCTGCTTCAATTGCTGCATTAAGTGCTAGTAAATTTGTTTGATCAATTACACCTTCTATAAATTCAAGAGTTTTAACAGTCTCTTCTGCTTGCTCATTTAAATTTTTTAAAGATACAGCTTGCTCATTTTCTTTTGTACTTGCTTCTATAATTTCATCAGATACTTTTTCTATTAATATGCCAAGATTTTTAAAATTATTCTCTTTTAAATTTAAGATTGCATTTTTTAGGAAAGTTGTTCTTTCATTAATATGCTCAGTCTGTTTAATATTTCTCTCTTTTTGCATTTTTAAGGATTCACCAAGAGAATTTACTCCATCTGTTAATTTTTGCATATCTGCTTGTATATTGTCACTTAGTAATATTTTTGAATCAAATTTTTCTTTTGAATAATCATCAAGAACCTTTAATATTTGATCAATATTAAACTTTATATTTTCTAACATTTGATTAAATACATCTTTAAAATTATTTATATCTGGATTGGAAGAAGATGCTTGAATACGCTTACTAAAATCACCCCTATTTACCGATTCTGCAACAACAAGTGCTTCATTGACAATTTTTTTATCTTCATTTATATTGATATTTATTTCAGATATAAGCTTATTAAATAATTTACCAATTTCACCTATTTCATCATCACTAACTTTACTTAGTTCAATTTGTAAATCACCACTACTATATTTAAAATGATTTAGTAACTCTCCAAAACTATTTTTTAACTCTTTAAACGGTTTTATTACAATTATATTTAGTAAATATGTTACAACTCCTCCTATAATAATGGCAATAAGTGATAATGCTAAAACAATTAATATTGTTATATTAGATATATTTTCATCCATTTCATCTAGAGAAATTTCTAATTCTAATACTCCAAGAACATCACCAACATTTGCATTATAGTGGCATTGTTGACATCGCTTTTCTGCAATAAATGGTTTTACTACTCTTAAAATATGTTCATTATTTGTATAATCATTTATTATTTTGCTCTTTTTTGTTATAAAAGCCTCTTTTATATCATTGTTTGTTTTAGAGCTTTTATTACCGCCAAAAATTTCAATAACTTTATGTGATTTTTCAATATGTAAATTTTTTATACCTTTTATATTTTTTGCTGATGATTCTGCCTCTTTTACAATTTCAGAACTTCCTGACATCATAGCATTTGTAAGAGATTGATATACAAGTTCGGTCATAATACTCATATCTTTAGCGGCAAAAGATTGCAACTCATCTTTACTGCTTTTATAAGATATTACAGTTATGATCAAAGTTAATATAGATATAATTATTGCTAAACTAATTAAAAATTTACTTCTAACTGAACCACTTTTTTTTATCATAATTATATTATTCCTTATTATTGTTAAATTTGATGTTTGCTTATAACTTACAATTAACTTTATAATTATATTAATATTAGATTAATGCATTATTAATTTATACTTAATAATTTAATATATTTTAATTGAGTAGCTTAGTCTGAAAATTATGAATATTTCTTTACATAAAATGACATACTCAGAGTGGTTATAAGCTTACATTTGATATAATCAGCTCAAATTTCTGTTCAAAGGTAGGCGAATGCTGCTTTTTACTCCCGGTCCTACTCCGGTTCCAGAAGCTGTCCGAATGGCGATGGCAGGTCCAACTGTTCATCATAGAACACCAGAATTTGAAGCTATTTTCAAAGAGGCTCGTGAACGTTTGATGCGGCTCTTTGGTATGGATGAGTGTGTTATGCTGGCATCTAGCGGCACAGGTGCGATGGAAGCGTGTGTAACAAATTTATCTGCAAAAAAGGTTCTTACTGTCAATGCCGGTAAGTTTGGTGAGCGTTTTGGCAAGATTGTTCAAGCTTTTGGTCTTGAGCATGTAGAGTTAAAGTACTCTTGGGATACTCCTGCAAGTGTTGAAGATGTTAAAAATGCATTGGCAGAAAATCCTGATATTGATGCTTTCTGCATTCAGGTAAGTGAGAGTGCAGGTGGTTTGCGACATCCTGTTGAAGAGATAGCTGCTTGCATAAAAGAGATTAATCCTGAGATAATGGTTATTGCTGATGGTATTACAGCAGTTGGTGTAGAGCCGATTGATACGACAAATATTGATGCATTGATTGCTGGTAGTCAAAAAGCATTAATGCTTCCTCCTGGAATGGCAATGATTGGCTTAAGTGATACAGCAGTTGAAAAAATTGGTGATGGTGACGGGTACTATTTTAATCTTGCAAGTGAGATAAAGAAACAGCGTCAAAACACTACTGCATATACTGCTCCTACTACACTGATCATTGGTTTGAACAAGATGCTTGAGCTGATTGAAACTGTAGGGTATGATAAGTTTTATAGAGACACAAAAGCACGTGCTTTGGCAACTAGAGCAGCACTTGAAGCGATAGGTTGTAAACTGTACCCTAAAATACCGGCTCTCTCTATGAGTGCAGTCTATGATGAAGACGCAAATGCAATTAGATCTATTCTCAAAACTGAGTTTGGTGTCAATATAGCAGGTGGTCAAGATCATCTTAAAGGTAAACTTTTCCGCATCAATCAGATGGGTTTGATTCCTGTTTATGAGAGTGCTTGGGTTGTCAATGCTATTGAGTGGGCATATGAGCGGTTAGATCGTCGTCCATATGATGGATTGGCATCAAAAGTATTTAATGAAGTCTATTTTAAAAACGAGAAGCAATGATTTTTGAACACGAAATTCCTGCAGGAAGCCGTCTCTATTTTGGTGAGAGTGCCAGGGTAAAACGAAAGATAGAGCAGATTGCCAGTGAGATACTGGAGCGTGAAGGGTTTGAAGAGATCGTTACTCCACTCTTTTCTTACCATCAGCATCAAAGTATTCGCGACAATAAAGAGCTTATACGTATAAGTGATCCGCAAAATCGTGAAGTAACGCTAAGAGCAGACAGTACAATAGATGTAGTTCGTCTGGTTACAAAGCGGCTTGGACGTACAACTGCTCAGAAGAAGTGGTTTTATATTCAACCTGTTTATCGATACCCAACGAATGAGATCAATCAAATTGGTGCTGAGTGGTTAGATGGAAAGTTGTCTGATGTACTTGATGTTACTATGTCAATATTTAAAGAGTTAGGTATTAGCCCTGTATTACAAATCTCAAATATTCAGATTCCAGTGATCATCTCACTAGAGTTTGGTATTCCTTTAGAGTGGTTTGCCTGTATGCAAATTGAAAAGCTTTTAGGAACAGAATATAAATGGCTTGAAAATTTGGTACGTGTCCAAACTCTTGACCAGTTAGATAGTGTTATACAAAATGTTCCTGAAGTTCTTCGACCAGAACTAGAGAAGATGAGAGAGCTAAAGCAGTCTATACATTATGAACATACAGTGCTAGCACCTCTTTACTATGCAAAGATGCGTTACTATGATGGTCTATTTTTTCAATGTTTTAAAAACAATACACCACTTGCAAGTGGTGGACACTTTAATAATGATGAAATTTTAGCAGCCGGATTTGCACTCTATACAGATGCTCTGATAGAGCACATTAGGAATATGAACTTTGTATAAAAAAGATTTAGAATTTGATTTTAGTAAAATTTGGTAATTTTAAAAAAGGTAGAAAATGAATAGGGCAGATCTTATTGTAGGACTTCAATGGGGTGATGAAGGTAAAGGTAAAATTGTCGATATGATGGCTCAAGAGTATGAGGTAGTGGCACGTTTTGCAGGAGGTCACAATGCCGGTCATACTATTGTTACAGATGGCAAAAAGTATGCATTGCACCTAATACCTTCAGGCATACTCAATCCTGATGCAGTAAATATCATAGGCAATGGTGTTGTTGTATGTCCAACCAACTTGATGAAAGAGATGTCACAGTTTGAAAACCTTGAAGGTCGTCTATGGCTTAGTGACAAAGCTCACCTTATTTTGCCATATCACCAATTGGTTGATCAGGCTAAAGAGAGAATGAGAGGAGATAAGGCGATCGGAACAACAGGTCGTGGAATTGGACCTGCTTATGCCGATAAAATTTCCCGTTCAGGACATCGTGTTGGAGAGTTGAAAGATATAGATACTCTGTTTGAAAAGATTTTGGAGTATTTGAAGCAAAACAGACCTTTGCTTGATGCTATGGGTGTAGAGATTCCGGATGAAGCCTCTTTAAAAGATGATTTAAAACGTTATCGGGATGGGCTTTTGCCGTTTATTACTGACACTACTCAGATGATCCAAAAAAACCTAAAAGAGGGTAAAAAGGTTCTTCTTGAAGGTGCACAGGGAACTATGCTTGATATTGATCATGGTACATACCCATATGTTACAAGTTCCAATACTGTAGCAGGCGGTGCTTGTACAGGAATGGGACTTTCACCTAAACAGATTGGTAAAGTTACAGGAATCGCAAAAGCTTACTGTACACGTGTTGGTAATGGTCCGTTTCCTAGTGAAGATTTTGGTGCTGATGGTGAACGTTTGCGACAGCAAGGACATGAATTTGGTACAACAACAGGTCGTCCACGAAGATGTGGATGGTTTGATGCAGTTGCCATACGCTATGCATGTGCATTAAATGGTTGTGATCAGATTTCATTGATGAAGCTTGATGTACTTGACGGTTTTGATGAGATCAAAATTTGTACTGGGTATGAGTTTGAAGGAGAAGTAATTGACTATGTTCCTTATGACTTAGAGCATGTCAAGCCAATATATGAGACATTCCCTGGTTGGGATAAAGTAGAAGGGATCAGCGAATATGACAAACTTCCTGATTCAGCAAAAGCATATATTGAAACAATAGAGAGAGTAAGTGGCGTAAAAGTAGGAATCATCTCTACTAGTCCTGATAGAAACGATACTATTGTTAGGAGTTAATAGTTAGGCTTTTTCAGTGAAGGTTGGTGATGCTAAACAACTATAAGGCACTTGTTAAATTAAGAAAACAGCAGTTTGATCAAGCTGAACAAGATTTGGCATCTGCTAATGCAATGGTTAGAAAGTTGCAACAGCAAAAGGAAAAATTGCAGCAGGAGTCTTATAGCATAGCTTTACCAACTGTTGGAAAAGGTGGTCAGTTAGCTGCGCTAATGGCACAAAAAGAGGCAATGAGAAGAGCAATTGAGGCTTGTGAAGCTCAAATAGAAGCAGCTAAGCGTACAAAAAAAGAGAAAGAGAATGCACTTAAACAAGCTAGTATTGCATATGAGCAGGCAAAGGCAATAGAAGCTTATTATGTTAAAAAAATCGTTGAAAAAGAGAAGCGTGATATCCAAAACAGTTTAGATGAGATTGCATCACAGCGTTTTTGGCGAGATAATGTAGGGGTTAGGATGGAGGATGTCGAATGAGATTAGGATTTTTGTGGTTTCTTTTGCCTGTTTTAATTTATGCACAAAATAGTAAATTGTTGGAGTGTAACAAAATTTTTGAAGAGCGAAAACATGAATTAGAATTAAAGCTTGAAGCTATAGATGAACAGCAACAGGCATATGAAGCTCTTAAAGAGGCTACAGAAGCTATGATGAAACGTAAAGAGGAACAGCTTCTGAAAAAAGAGCAAGAGTTAAATGCTACAAAAGAGAAGATAGAAGCTGAACGAAGAGCTATTGAAGATTTAATAGAGCAAAATAAAAAGATTTTAGAAGAGATTAAAAAAGCTAAAACAGATAAAATTTCACAAACTTATGCAAAGATGAAAGCATCAGCTGCTGCACAGATTTTACAACAGATGGAGCCTGAGCAAGCTGCAAATATTCTTTTATCATTGAAGCCTAAAACAGTAGGACAGATTTTAGCAAAAATGAGTCCAAATAAAGCTTCTGAAATTACTGTTTTGCTTCAAAATGATGAGAAATCAAAGAAAAGAAAATGATAGTTTTATCAAACTTTAGATAAACTACAAAGAAATTATGTTTACTAAGATTAAGTGAACTGGATAAAGGCGCGTTATGAAGTTGAGTTCTGCACATGCACCATATATAGCCAATAAAATAGGAATAGATTTGGCTAATGCATCTTTTGTAGAGATTATCCGTGGAATTGAGCCGGTGATCGAAAAAGCCAAAGAGGTTATTGAAAAAGATGTTAAAAATGAGCGGGCACTTGAAGAGCGCGTTAATGAACTTATTGAAGAGAAAGAGGATGAGATTGAGTTCATGCGTGCTGATGTGCGCCAGCTTTTTTGGATGATTAAGAAAAGATTAGCACCTGAATATGGTGTTATTCTAAATTATGAAGAGCGTTATAGTGATATCTCTCATAAAATCCTGAATGAGCTTTGGGAAGAGGATCTTATTGATTACAGTGTAAGTGAAAATCAGGTTAGAGGTGTCATCTTTAAAGCGATTGAAGATTATATGAAATCTTTTGAGCAGATTGAAGATATTGTACTGGAAAAGATTTCACACTATAAAAGAAAATTGATTCCAGGGACAGAAGAGTATGATCTTATTTTTGAGCGTCTTTATGAAGAAGAGCTTCGTAAACGAGGGATGATGTAATGCAACCAATATATATTTATCTTGAAAATGGTACATTTTTAGAAGCAAAAAGTTTTGGAAGCTGTGGAACAAGTGTTGGTGAAATAGTTTTTAATACATCAATGACAGGTTACCAGGAGATTGTAACTGACCCTAGTTATGCTGGACAGTTTGTAACTTTTACAATGCCAGAAATTGGTAATGTTGGTTGCAATGCTGAAGATATGGAGTCAAAGGGAGCCTGGTGTAAGGGAATTATAGTTCGTCAATATCAAGATGTTCCTTCCAACTTTAGAAGTGAAGAGCCTCTTCATGAGCTTTTAAAGCGTTTTGGCGTACTTGGAATATGTGACATAGACACGCGTTTTCTGACAAAAATGGTTCGTGAAGAGGGTGCTATGATGATGATAGCATCAACAGAGGTAAGTGAAAAAGAGAAACTTGCCGAAATGCTTAAAAATGCACCTCATATTAGTGAAGTTAACTACATAAAAGAGGTTAGTACAAAAGAGCCATACATTCATAAAAGCGGACATTACGATGCAATGCGTTACTGCTATAACGATGCTCCTGAACCAAAAGCAAAGATTGTAGCTCTTGATTTTGGAATAAAACGTAATATTCTTAATGAGCTTACACAAGCTGGTATGGAAGTAGAAGTTGTTCCAAACAGTGTAGATGCTGATGAACTCATTTCAAGATTCAAAAGTGGTGATATTGATGGTGTCTTTCTTTCCAACGGTCCAGGAGATCCTCTGATTCTTAAGTCTGAACAGGAAAAGATAAAAAAATTGATTGAAGCAAAAGTTCCAATGTTCGGTATTTGTCTGGGACATCAGCTTCTATCTATTGCTCATGGGTATGAGACATATAAACTAAAATTTGGTCACCATGGAGGCAACCACCCTGTAAAAAATAGAGCAACAGGAGCAGTAGAGATAACTGCGCAAAACCATAACTATAATGTGCCTGATGAAATTACTGAAATTGCTGAAGTTACCCATACAAACCTTTTTGATGGAACTATAGAAGGTGTTAAATATAAAGATAGCCCTATAATGTCTGTTCAGCATCACCCTGAAAGTTCACCTGGTCCACATGAAAGCAGATATATATTTAATGAATTTTTAAAAATGATTCAAAGATAAATAGTTAGGAGTTTCTTACTCCTGACTATTAACACTAAATTAACACTTCTATTTTATAATTATCTCACATAACCGCTTCTGTATTAATTTCATTCTTACTCCTTAACACGAAGCGGTAATCCACTATGAAAGATGTATATTATGAAAAAAACACCATTTATAAGTATGTTGTCAATGGCAGCAGTGTTATGTTTGCAAGCACAAGATTTTGATTTGCAGGCAATTGATGTAGAAGAGAGTGCAAATATAACTATCGTTAAAGATGTTGCCGGTGAAGAGGTTAGATCTGCTGACTTAGCAGATGCTTTGTATAAAATAGACCCAAATATTCAGTTAATAAGAAGAAGCGGGATCGCAAATGACATTATTTTGCGTGGTTTGCGTAAAGATAATATTAATGTATTGATAGATGGAGGAAAGATTTATGGTGGATGCCCAAATAGAATGGATCCTCCTTTATCGCATGTTCTTGCAAGTAATGTTAAAAATATAATAGTAAAAGAGGGTCCTTATGATGTTGAGAACTTTGGGACACTCAGTGGTGTTGTAAATGTTGAAACATTACCACCAAGTAAAGGCTTTCACGGTGAAGGTTACTTAAATGTAGGAAGCTGGGGCTATAGAAAAATAGGAGCTCAGGCTAGTGGAGGAAATGATAAAGTCAGAGTTTTTGTAGGTGCATCTACTGAAAGCAGTGGGCAGTATGAAGATGGAGATGGAAATACTTTGGCAGAGCAGGTTGATAATTATGCAGAAGCCAATCCAGCAGTTGCAGGATCAAAATATGCACCTGCTTATCATGATATGAAAGCATACGATAAAAAGAGTGCAATGGTTAAGCTTTATGTTAATGTAACAGATAATCAAGAGCTTAAATTAAGCTATACACTAAATAGAAGTAGTGATGTGCTTTATCCAAATTCGAAAATGGATGCTCTCAAGGATGACTCTGATCTTTTTAATGCTAAATATACAATTCATAACTTGGGACAATACTCTAAAGAGCTAGATTTTGAATTTTACAATTCATGGGTTTATCATCCAATGGGAACATATTATCGTGACTCTGTTGCAAGTATGGGTATTATGGAAAATGTAATGAATTCACGAATATATGGTGGAAAAGTCAAAAATAGTATGGATCTTGCCGGAGGAACATTAACGTATGGCATTGATGCAAGTAAGAGAAAATGGAATGGAGAGTATTTAAAAAATGGTGATCCTACAGGAGTGTTAAGCATTAATTATTCTGAAACAAAAAACAGTGCACTATTTACAGAGTATGATAAAAGTTTTGGCAATTTAGATATGCAGATAGGTTTAAGGTATGATGATACATCTGTAAGTAATGAAGATCCTGTAATTAATTCAAAAGATTATAATTCCTTTAATGGATATCTATTTGGTACATATACTCTAAATAATAGAACAAAGCTTTTTGCAGGTTTAGGTAAATCTTCTAGAGTTCCTGATGGTAAAGAGCTATATTTTCAAGATAAAACAGGTCTCTACATTGGAACATCAGATCTTGACCAGACAAAAAATTATGAGGCAGATTTTGGTGTTGAACACAATTTTGCAAATTTAGCATTTAAAGGAAAATTCTTTTACAGCATATTAAAAGATTTTATTGCTTTTAACAGTAGTAAAACAGAGAACAAGTATGAAAATGTAGATGCAAAACTTTATGGTCTCTCCTTTGATGGAACATACACTATTACTGAAAACATCTATACAGATTTTGGAGTAGCATATTTGCGTGGTAAAAAAGATGAACCTCTAGTTGGTCAAACAGATACTGATATGCCAAATATAACTCCATTAAAGGGTAATGTAGCTGTTATTTATGATTATGATGATTCTTTAATGGTTAAACTAAGTATGGTAGCTGCAAGTGGCTGGAATGATTATGATAGCGACAATGGAGAGCAAGAGCTATCTGGTTACACCGTATTTAATTTTAAAGTTAAAAAGGATGTAACAAAGCATTTTGAAGTTACTGCAGGTATAGATAATATTTTTGATCGAACATATGCCATAACAAATACTTATGCCGATATGACATTAGTTACTGGTGGCGAACCTATGCTTCTTAATGAGCCTGGAAGATATTACTACTGCAATTTAAAATACCACTTTTAATTTTTAAAGCTACTTCTTAATGTGTTAGGAGAACATTTTCCTGACACATTCTAATAATAAAAACAATCTTAATTAAAAAATTAATTCTAAGTTAACAGATTTTAAGCCTATTTTCAAAAAAATGTCACTATGATGTCACTGTAATAATCTTGTAATATTCTCTTGAGTAGTATCAAGATAATCAAATTAAGGAGGTTTGCATGCAAAATGCAGCGTTGGAATACGACTATACCGTTGCAAAATGGTTTACTTATTTAGCCATTATTTTCGGTATTGTCGGTATGGTCATCGGTACATACATTGCCTTTGAATTGGCGTTTCCTAGTATGAACGAATGGTTTGGACAGTATGGTACATTTAGTCGATTACGTCCTCTACACACTAATGTTGTAGCATTTGGATTTACTTTAAGTGGTATATGGGCAGCAATGTACTATATTGCACAAAGAACATTAAAAGTTTCTCTTAAAGAGAATAGTTTTGTAAATGGTCTTGCAAAGTTACATTTCTGGCTATATTTAATTCTTGCAGCATTGCTAGTTGTAACTGAGTTACTTGGTATTACAACATCTAAAGAATATGCAGAGATGGAGTGGCCTCTTGATGTTCTTACAGTTGTTGTATGGGTTATTTTTGGTATGGCAATGTTTGGACTAATAGGTATGAGAAGAGAAAAAACTCTTTACATCTCAATGTGGTACTTCATTGCATTCTTCCTTGGCGTTGCAATGCTTTATCTATTTAACAATATGGAAGTACCAACATACTTTGTTACAGGGATGGGTAAATGGTATCACTCTGTTTCAATGTATGCTGGAACAAATGATGCGCTTGTTCAATGGTGGTATGGACACAACGCTGTTGCATTTGTCTTTACTGTTCCTATTATTGCTATGATTTACTACTATCTTCCAAAAGAGTCTGGTCAGCCGGTATTCTCATATAAACTTTCTCTTCTTTCATTCTGGGGATTGATGTTTGTTTATCTTTGGGCTGGTGGACACCATTTGATCTATTCTACTGTTCCTGATTGGATGCAGACAATGGGCTCTGTTTTCTCTATTGTGCTTATTCTTCCTTCTTGGGGTTCAGCTATTAATATGCTTCTTACAATGAAAGGTGAGTGGAATCAGCTTAAAGAGTCTCCACTTATTAAGTTTATGGTTCTAGCATCTACATTCTATATGCTTTCTACTCTTGAAGGACCAATTCAGTCTATTAAATCTGTTAATGCTCTTGCACACTTTACAGATTGGATTCCTGGACACGTTCACGATGGTACTCTTGGTTGGGTTGCATTTATGGTTATTGCAGCTACTCTTCATATGGCACCACGCTTCTATAAGCGAGAGATTTATAGTAAAAAATTAATGGAGATGCAGTTCTGGGTACAAACAACTGGTATTGTTCTTTACTTCTCAAGTATGTGGATTGCAGGTATTACTCAAGGTATGATGTGGCGTGCAGTTGACCAGTATGGTAACCTTGCTTACTCATTTATCGATACTGTAACAGTTCTACATCCATACTATACAATTCGTGCTATCGGTGGTCTTCTCTTTGTTGTTGGTCTATTTATGTGGGCTTACAACTTCTATAAAACGATGACAAACAGTAAAGTTCTTGAAAAAGAACCTGCATTTGCATCGCCGATGGGCGCATAAGGAGGTTTGGAATGTTTCATTGGTTAGAACAACGACCGTTTTTATTCTCAGTAGGTGTTTTTCTGGTAATTGCTTTTGCCGGTCTTATTGAAATTGTGCCTGACTTTGCTCAGGCTTCACGTCCAGTTACAGGAAAGCAGCCATATACACTGCTTCAACTTGCAGGACGACATGTTTATATAAAAGATAGCTGTAATGCTTGTCATTCACAGCTAATTCGACCATTTAAATCTGAAACTGATCGTTATGGTCCTTACAGTTTAAGTGGTGAATATGCATATGATAGACCTTTCCTTTGGGGTTCAAAAAGAACAGGACCAGATTTGCACCGTGTTGGACAGTATCGTACAACTGACTGGCATGAAAACCATATGTGGGAGCCTACATCTGTAGTACCTGGATCAATTATGCCTCCATATAAACATATGTTTACACAAAATGCAGACTTGGAAACTGCTTATGCTGAAGCATTGACAGTAAAAAAAGTATTTAACGTACCATATGACAAACCAGGTTTTACAAAACTTGGAAGCTGGGAAGAGGCAAAAAAACAGGCACTTGAAGATGCTAAAAAAATTGCAGCAGATATGAAAAATCAAGATGTTAAAGATGCTGTTGCACGCGGAGAGATTCCAGAGATTGTTGCACTTATTGCTTATATGAATAGTCTAAAGTAAGGTGAAAACGTGGAAAATATTAGAGAATTGCAGGCATATGCTTACTTTTTCTTCACTGTCTTTTTGACAGTGATTCTGTATGCCTATATCCTGCATCTCTACCGTGCAGAAAAGAAGGGTACTCGGAATTATGAGAAGTACGGTAAACTGGCATTAGATGATGAACTTGATTCTGCGCCAGTTGAGCCGAAGGAAGAGATGAAAGAAAACAAGGAGCAGTCATGAACAGTAATATTTTACAAGACAATATTAACCAGCTCTCCCTGCTAGCAGCGGTTATTATTTTCTTCTTGACGGTATTTGTTGCTGGTAAATATATTAAGCAGATGAAAACCGACAAGTCTACAGGTGAGCTTGCTGATGAAAATTGGGATGGAATCGGTGAATATAAAAATGAGTTGCCTGCTGGTTGGGCTTATACTTTTCTTGGAACAATGGTATGGGCATTATGGTATTGGACAGCAGGTTATCCTGTAAATGCTTACTCTCAAATTGGTGAATATAATGAAGAAGTTGCTGCTCACCAAAAAACTTTTGAAAGTAAATGGGCTAGTGCTGATAAACAAACATTACAAGAGATGGGTGAAGGTGTTTATTTAGTTCAGTGTGCACCTTGCCATGGTATTGCAGGTGATGGAATGGGTGGAAAAGCTGCAGACTTAACTGTATGGGGTTCTGCTGCTGGTGTTCTTGAAACTATTAAAAATGGATCAAAAGGTTTAGGGTATCCAATGGGTGAAATGCCTGGTGGTATGCTAAGCGGCGATGCTGCAAAAAAAGTAGCTGAATATGTTGCTAATGGAATGAAAGGTGAACAACCTGCTGAATTTGCAACTTGTGCTGGATGTCACGGAGCAGATGGAAAAGGTATGGGTGGAATGGCTCCAGACCTTACTAAGTATGGAACTCCTGCTTTTGTTGCTGATGTACTTGAAAGAGGTAAAAAAGGGTATATTGGTAAGATGGTCAGCTTTAAAGGAAGATTGACTCCAGTGCAAGAAAAAGCTGTTGGTAGCTATATTCTTAGCCTTGCACGTGGCGAATAAGGAGTAGGTAATGGAAAAACAAGGAAGTGCATTTGGAATTCATGGCATAGGTGGTATGTTAGTTGCAACAGTTTTGTTATTAGCGATACTTGCAGGTTTAACTACTGCTGCGCTTGTAACACAACAAGCAACTGCTCAACAATCTTATGAGATAAAAGATCCGCTTTCTATAAAAATGAGAGGTGATAACCTTTCTAATGAGGAGAAACTTGTTATTCATGGTACTCCTGTAGGTGGCGATTCATTACATAAATATAAATTTGAAAACTAAAAATTGAAAAAGACAACAAGCTATTATTTTAAGTTTGTTGTCTTTCAAGAATAAAAGGAGAGTCATATGATTCAAGTTATGGATAAAGTACTCGGATGGGGCATGGTTATATTAGCTGCATATACACTTTGGGCAGTAACAACTGCAAATCATGCATTTGTAGGTTAATCATTAATCATATGGTTACAATTTTTAAAAGGGCTTTTAGCCCTTTCTTTCTACTAGTAGTTTTTTTATCTCCTGTATTCTTATTTGCACAAGTTAATTTTATTTTGGTCAATGATGGAGTCATGCCTCCTAAAGAAGTTGATAAAATTGAGCAAATGGGAACTGAGCTCTATGAAAAAACGAAGGTTCCAGTTTTTGTTGCAGCAGTTGGTGATTTAAATAATACACGACCAGTTGATCTTCTTAATAAAATTAAAAAAGAGTACCCAACATATATTTTACTCTATTTTTCAGTAAAACCTACAGCTGTCAATATTTTTGCTTCTGAAGATGCTAAAAAGCTGATTGATATTGATCAGATATTGAGTCCTCTTCCATGGAGGGGTACAATTCGACCAGTTATGAGTCCAGCATTTAGTAAAAGTGACAGTGTAAAGCAGGAAGTTGCAATCTTTAATGGATATGCTGATATTGTTGATCAAGTTGCTGAGAGCAAAGATATTAAACTTACATCAAGTATAGGAAGTGAGAGTAGATCAACTTTTCAAATAGTTCGTACTATTTTTTATGCCATACTTGCATTTATAATTTTGCAATTTATTTTAAAGAGGAAAAAGAATGCAACAAAATAATAAAAAAGAGATAAATTATTGGCCATATGCTATTGTCGGGATGATCCTGACAGTAGTAATTTTAGGTATTTGGACAATCAAAGTTGCAGTAAACAATCCTGTACAATTAGATAATAGCTATATGATGAAGTATCAGGATGTTGATGAAAATATCAATGAAATAATGGCTAAACAGAAACTTTTTGACTTAAAGTATCAAATTGATTTAAGTAGCAATAAGTTGAAAATTGGCAAAAATAAAGTAGTAGTAAATTTGATTTCAAAAGATAGCAATATAATTAATAATCCTGAAATTACTGTTGTTGTTACAAGACCAACAACTACTCAATATGATATTCATTTAAATAATTTTGAGTTTAATGGTAAAAGTTATATAAGTGAAGAATTTGAAGTAAAAAATGGAGGTAGATGGAATATTGAAGTTAGAGTAAAAATAGGTGAAGATATTGGATATAAAACTTATAAACTGTTTGTTAAGTAATTACTGCTTATTTAGCTTACAGATGTCTTAAATTAAGCAACTTTTAAACTATATTACCCTACAATCCCCTCGTTCAAATCTTTTAAAAGGTCAAGCTGCCATGAAAATGACAAAGATGGTAAACAGCGCTCAAGTAGAGCGTGACTGGATCGTACTCGATGCAGAAGGAAAAACATTCGGACGATTGGTTACTGAAATTGCAACCTATCTTCGTGGAAAACATAAACCTTACTTTACACCTCATGTAGATTGTGGCGATCATGTAATCGTTATCAATGCATCAAAAGTAAAGTTCAGCGGTGCAAATAAACTTGAAGACAAGCAGTACCACAGACATAGTGGCTACTTCGGCAGTGTAAAAAGTGAAAAGCTGGGCGAGCTCGTACAAAAAAACCCTGAGAAACTTTTCAAACTTGCAACTCGCGGAATGCTTCCAAAAACAAAACTTGGACGTGCAATGCTTAAAAAACTCCGTGTATATGCAGGTAGTGAGCATCCGCATACAGCGCAAGTAAAAGCAAAGGAAAACTAAGATGGCAAACGTTTATGCAACCGGAAAACGAAAAACATCTGTCGCAAAGGTTTGGTTGAAGCCTGGTAGCGGAAAGATGACAATTAACGGTATGGGCCTTGATGAGTGGCTAGGCGGACATGAAGCGATTAAACGAAAAGTTATGCAACCGCTTCTTTTGACAAAGCAAGAAGCAAGCGTTGATATTGTAGCTCAGACACTCGGCGGCGGATACTCTGCACAAGCTGATGCATTGAAACACGGAATTTCAAAAGCACTTGTAGCATATGATGAAGAGTTTAGAAAAATCCTTAAGCCACATGGACTTCTTACACGTGATTCACGTGTTGTTGAGCGTAAAAAATATGGTAAACATAAAGCTCGCCGAAGTCCTCAGTTCTCTAAACGTTAATTTTTTTCCCGGGTTTCCCGGGAGGAGCCTCAAAATGAAAAAACTTATTACATTCATCCTTTTTTTACCATACTTCCTTTTTGCACAAGTAAAAGATATAGATATTAATACTTTTGAAAATATGAAACAAAATGGGGTGCCTGTCATAGATATTCGTACTCAGCAAGAGTGGAAAGAGACAGGTATTATAGATAACAGTAAAACAATAGAGTTCTTTCATCCAGATGGAAGTTATAATGTTGAGCAATTTTTAGATAGACTAAAAAAACTTGGTATTGATAGAGACAAGCCTTTTGTATTGGTGTGCCGTTCATCAAATAGAACAAAATTGTTAGGTAATTTTCTTTCTAATAAATTGGGTTATAAAGAGGTCTATCATCTCAAAGGCGGTATAATCAATTGGAAAGCTCATGGAAAACCGCTTAAACCATATCATAAATGATACGGTTAATATTTTTATTAATACCTCTCTTTTCATTTTCGTCTACTCTTCATCTTAGTATTGGAGCAAATCCAAGTAGAATTAATCCTCTGCTGGCTACAGACAGTGCCAGTGGTGAGATAACAAACTGGATATTTAATGGTCTTGTAAAGTTTGATAAAGATGCTAACATTGTTGGAGATCTTGCCAGTTCTTATTATTTTAAGGATGAAACTCATCTAATATTCAAACTTAGAAAAAATGTAGTTTGGCATGATGGGCATCCTTTTACATCAGAAGATGTTGTATTTACTTATGAGCTATCACAGTCACCAAAGATTTTTACTCCTTATAGCAGTGATTTTAGGTATGTAGAGTCAGTTCGCGCTATAGATCAATATAGTGTAGAAGTAACATACAAAACTCCTTATTACAAGGCTGTATCAATTTGGATGATTGGTATTTTGCCTAAACATTTGTGGAAAAATGAAAAAGATCCAATGACATCAAAGTTAAATAGAGAGCCGATAGGTACTGGTCCATACAAGCTTCAAAGCATTTCTAATTCTGGTGATATTGTTTTAACTGCCAATGAAGACTATTTTGAACATGTACCGAATATAGAAAAAATTCACTATCACTTTATTCCAGACCCTTCTACACAATTTATGATGTTTAAGGCACATAAACTTGATATTGGATCATTATCTCCACTACAGATTGAAAAACAGATTGACAAAGAGTTTAAAGAGCATTATAGAGTAGTTCGCTTACCAGGTCACGGATATACTTATTTAGGATTTAATTTAACTCTTGATAAGTTCAAAGATAAGCGAGTAAGAGAAGCTATAGACTTAGCAATTGATAAAGAACAGATAATAAAAATACTCTTTTTCTCTTATGGACAAATCTGTTATGGTCCTTTTATGCCAGGTACATTTGCTTATCCAAAAACTCCTCAAAAGAGTGAGTTTAATCTAAAAAAAGCAAAAGAGCTTCTTAAAGAGGCTGGGTATGACAAAAGTCACCCTTTGGAGTTTACAATATCAACAAATGCAAATAACAGTACAAGACTCTATGCTGCTCAGATTATTCAGTACCAATTAAGCAAAGTTGGCATAAAGGTAAAAATAAGAGCAATGGAGTGGCAGGCTTTTTTGAATACTGTAGTAACTCCAAGACGATTTGAAGTTATTTTACTAGGATGGAGTTTAGGGCTTATACCTGATGCCTATGCTCTTTGGCACTCAGAATCTGATAAGCCAGGCGGTTTCAATCTTGTTGGATACAAAAACCCAATAGTAGACAAGCTTATTAAAGAAGCAGAAAAGAGAACTAATATGGCTGAAGTTGGAAAGCTTTACCGTAAAATGTTTAAGATAATTGCTAGTGATAGACCTTATATATTTTTATACATACCTGACTCTATAACTGTAGTAAATCGTAAAATCACCCCAATTATTCCTTCTGTTACAGGTATTATGCATAATCAAATTAATTGGATTAAACCATGAAAACGATCATACTTTTTGATTTAGATGGTACATTAATTGACTCTACTAAGGCAATTTTAGAAAGTTTTTCAGTTGCTTTTGAATCTTTTAATAAGCCAGTCCCAGATCAGGAAAAGATTAAATCTTTAATAGGCTACCCTCTTGATGTAATGTTTATTAGCCTTGGAATAGAAGAGGAAATTGCAGACAATTTTGTACAAGAGTATAAGAAGCATTACAGGAAAATTAGTTGCCAAAAAACCATCTTACTTCCAAGTGCTGAAAGTGCTGTAAAAAAGGCATCAGAGTTTGCACGTTTAGGAATAGTTACTACTAAGACAGGTCGCTATTCAAGGGAGTTGCTGGAACATTTAAACCTTATGCAATATTTTGAAATACTAATAGGTCGAGAAGATGTAATCAATCCAAAACCTCACCCGGAACCTATTTTGAAAGCATTGGAATATATGAATGTTAAAGATGAAACTTGTTGGATGATAGGTGATACTCTTTTGGATGTTCAATCTGCAAAATCTGCAAATATTACTCCTATTGCTTTAACCTGTGGCTATGGAAAAAAAGAAGAATTATGTGATTCTTGTGAACACATTGTTGAAAATGTATTCAGTGCAATTGAAATCATTGATGAAAAAAAAGCTTGATTTAAGAACCGCTTGATTACAATTAGGCTACCTTAGAAGTTCAATAATAAACGTAGTAAAAACCTAGTCTAAGGTTTTACGTTTTGAAAGGGAGAATCGATGTTGGAAATTCGCTGGCACTCTCGTGCAGGGCAGGGTGCGGTTACAGGTGCTAAAGGTTTGGCGGATGTTGTTTCGCGAACTGGTAAGCATGTACAAGCCTTTGCTTTTTATGGATCAGCAAAACGTGGTGCGGCTATGACTGCTTATAATAGGGTTGATGATGAAGTAATTTTGAATCATGAAAAATTTATGCATCCAGATTATGTACTTGTAATTGACCCAGGATTAACATATACTGCAGATATTACAGCAAATGAGAAAGATGCAACTAAATATATTATTACAACGCATCTTAGTAAAGAGGAATTGCTTGAAAGTCAGCCAAAATTAAAAGGCAGAGATGTATATGTTGTTGACTGTATGCAAATTTCACTTGACACGATTGGTCGGGCTATCCCTAATACACCTATGCTTGGTGCTTTAATGAAAGTCTCTGGTATGTTTGATTTGGACTATTTCCAAAATGCAATGAAGAGTGTTTTGGCAAAATTCCCGCAAAAGATTATCGATGCCAATATGGCTGCGATAGAGAATGCGTATAATTCAGTTAAGTAAGGGAGAGACGATGAAATATCTTGGATGGGATGAACTTGTCCCGGGGGCTATTCTCTTTTCATTTGATAAAGAACTTGAAAAGGATGCATCAGAAATTTTACCAGAAGATAGACCATATGCAGAAACAAACTCTTATACAGCATATGTTGGAGATTGGCGAGTTTTAAAACCTGTTTATAACCGTGATCTTTGTATAGATTGTCAGTTCTGCTGGATCTATTGTCCTGATATTTCGATTATTTCAAGAGATAAAAAGATGATTGGTGTTGATTATGACCATTGTAAAGGGTGTGGTATTTGTGTTGAAGTATGTCCAACCAACCCTAAATCACTATTGATGTTTGAAGAGCGTATAGATAATGATGAAGCTCTGGCACAGTGGCCTGAGAAAGAGTAATAGGAGAGTTTGATGGCTGAAAAAATGGAATTAAATGAAGTAGAGGTATGGGACGGTAATATGGCTGCAAGCCAGGCTTTGCGCCAGGCTCAGATTGATGTTGTTGCAGCATATCCAATTACACCATCTACGCCAATAGTACAGAACTATAGTTCGTTCTTAGCTAACGGTTATATTGATGGTGAATTTGTTATGGTTGAATCTGAACATGCTGCTATGAGTGGGTGTGTTGGTGCCGCTGCTGCAGGTGGACGTGTTGCTACTGCTACAAGTTCGCAAGGTTTTGCATTAATGTCAGAGGTTCTTTATCAAGCAAGTGGTATGCGTCTTCCAATTGTTTTGGCAGTTGTAAACCGTGCATTGGCTGCACCTTTGAATGTTAATGGTGACCATTCAGATATGTATCTTGGTCGTGATAGTGGATGGATTCAACTTGATGCTTACAATTCACAGCAAGCATATGATTTGACTTTAATGGCATTTAGAATAGGTGAAGATCATGAAATCCGCTTGCCTGTTATGGTTCATCAGGATGGATTCATTACTTCACATACTGCTGAAAATGTACATCCTTTGAGTGATGACGAAGCATATGAATTTGTTGGTGAATATAAACCAATGAATGCAATGCTTGATCTTTCAAAGCCTGTAACATATGGCGTACAAACAGAAGAAGATTGGCACTTTGAGCATAAAGCACGCCAGCATGCAGACTTGATGACAAAAGTATTTGGAAAAGTTGAAGAAGTTTTCGATGCTTTTGAAAAGAAGACAGGTCGAAAATATAACATTGTTGAAGAGTATTTGATGGAAGATGCTGAAGTAGCTATAGTTGCTCTTGGTACAACTGTTGAGACTGCAACAATGGTTGCAAATATGATGAGAGAAGAGGGGATTAAAGCAGGTGTTGTCTCTCCACGCTTAATTCGACCTTGGCCATATGAGCAGATTAAAAAAGCTCTTTCAAAAGTTAAAGCAGTTGCTTGTCTTGACAGAAGTAGTCCAAACGGTGCACTTGGTATGCTTTATAATGAAGTAACAGCATCTTTATATCAGGGTGAAAACCATCCAGTTATTTCTAACTATATTTATGGTCTTGGCGGACGTGACTTTACAATTGATCATGCAAAAGAGATTTATAAAGAGTTGGATGCCAATGCAAAAGAAGGTAAACTAACAACACCATTACAGCAGTTTGTAGGGCTTCGTGGTCCTAAATTGTC
The DNA here is from genome assembly GCF_900115615.1 of Hydrogenimonas thermophila. NCBI lineage: Bacteria > Pseudomonadati > Campylobacterota > Epsilonproteobacteria > Campylobacterales > Hydrogenimonadaceae > Hydrogenimonas > Hydrogenimonas thermophila. The sequence continues at coordinate 85,504 of NZ_FOXB01000002.1, forward strand.
GTTTTATTAAGAGGAGTGCACGATGAGTGAAATGAAAAAAATTAAAAACCTGAAAGAGTTTTCAACCTCTGCAGACCGTTTCGAGGGTGCTAACCTTTTGTGCCCAGGATGTGCACACTCGATTATTGTTCGTGAAGTTTTAAATGCAACTAACGATCCTTTGATCCTATCTGCATCTACAGGATGTTTGGAAGTATGTACAGCAGTATATCCATATACATCATGGGATAACTCTTGGATTCACATAGGTTTTGAGAATAGTTCAACAGCAATTGCCGGTGCTGAAGCAATGTATAAAGCACGTAAGCGTAAAGGTAAACTTCCTGAGTCTTGTGAAGGTAAAACACCTAAGTTTGTAGCATTTGGTGGTGATGGTGCAACTTATGATATTGGTTTTCAGTGGATTTCAGGATGTTTTGAACGTGGGCATGACATGATGTATGTTTGTTTGGATAATGAAGTTTATGCAAATACTGGTGGTCAGCGAAGTTCAGCTACACCAATTGGTGCTAGTACAACAACTTCTCCAGCAGGTCGTGTAAGCTATGGCGAGAAGATGAATAAAAAAGATATTGTTCAGATTATGGCTGCTCATGGTGCTCCATATGTTGCACAGGTTGCTCCAAACAAATGGAAAGATATGGTTAAAAAGATCCAAAAAGGATTTGCAACTGAAGGTCCTGTCTTTATTAATGCGATGAGTGCTTGTACAACAGAGTGGAAGTTTGCACCGGATGATACAATCGCTGTTTCTGATCTTGCAACAGACTCTCTTGTTTTCCCTCTTTATGAGATAGAAAATGGAACTAAGTTGACAATCACATACCGACCTAAAAATAAAGTTCCTGTACGTGATTACCTTGGTGCGCAAGGACGTTTCAAGCATCTATTTAAGCCGGAATATGAGTATTTGATTGATGAGTGGCAGAAGCGTGTTGATGCTTATTGGGAATATTTACAACGTCGTGAAGAGGCAAGTGTCTAATATTTAAGTAGAGATTTAACGGGTACTAGAGTTAAGTACCCGTTATAAGGATATGTTTTGATAATTCGTCAAGATATTATTGAACAATGTGGCTCTATGCTTAGTGATTTAGAGTATGCTTACAATAGATACGGTGTGCCTTACTGCTTTCTTCTAATTGAAAGTTCTACAGAGTGTGATTGGATCTCTTCAATTGAATCAAAAATTCGTCAGACAGATAAAGTTTTTTCTATAAAAGAAAATTTGGTAGCAATTTTTTTCCCTTTCATAGAAGAGTGTAGTAAAGGGTTTAAAGCAGCTGAAAATTTATTGGTTCTGTTAGAAAATAATTTTCCAACTACCCGTTTTTATATGGGACTTTCTTGCAGAGAAAAATCAGATAAAGATAAATACATAGATGTTGTTGCAGGTTCAATTTATGCATTATCAAAAGCAAAAGAGTTTAATGAGAATCGTATAGAAGATGATTCAGATATAAGATAAGGAGAGTAAATTGCCATTATTAGAAAGTTTTACAGTAGATCATACTATTATGCCAGCACCTGCTGTTAGAAAAGCTAAAACTATGAAGACACCAAGTGGAGATACAATAACTATATTTGATTTGCGTTTTTGCAGACCAAACAAAGAAGAGATGAGTGAAAAAGGTGTTCATACCTTAGAGCATCTGTTTGCAGGTTTTATGCGTGAGCATATTGTATCTGATGATGTTGAAGTTATTGATATATCTCCAATGGGTTGTCGAACAGGCTTTTATATGAGTGTTATAGGTGAGCCTGAAGAGAGCCGGCTAGTAAAAGCTTGGGAAGAGTCGATGAGAGATATACTGGCAGTTAAAAGTATGTCTGATATACCTGAATTGAACGAGTATCAGTGTGGAAACTGTAAAATGCATTCACTTGAAGAGGCAAAAGAGATTGCTGAAGATGTTTTGAAAAAAGGCATTGGTGTAATGCATAATGAAGATTTAAAGCTTGATCCTGAAAAAATAAAAGGGAGTGTATGTTAATAGAATTACCATTAAGTAGCAGAGACCTTGATGAAGCTTGGCTAACTACTATGGATGATGCTTTAGTTTGGGGTCTTATAGATTTTGATGAGGGTGAAGTTAAAAGAGTTGAATTTTATGATTCAAGAGAAGATATTGAAGAGATGGTTGATTATGCTATTGTTGCCAAGCAGGGAGAACCTATTTGGCCAATGATAGAAGAGAATATATTTGTACTTGTTGCCAGAGAGGGTGCAAGTATTGATGAAGTTATGGAGGGATTTAAGTTTAAAGAGCTTCACGAAGCGAGTTTCTAAAATGGAGTTTGTCGAAACTGCAGATGGAAGCTATACTTGTCACTCTGAACAGTTTGATGAGTGTTACCACTCCACAAAAGATGGTGCTTTTAAAGAGTCATTGAAAAAGCATATAGAGCCAGCATTTACTCTCATTGACTCTTCAAAGAAAGAGTTGACAATTTTAGATATCTGCTTTGGATTAGGCTACAATACTCTTACAACACTCTACTATGTAAATAAAAATGTTTTTAACTATAAACTCCATATTGTATCTCCAGAGTTTGATGAATTTTTGGTTCGTTCTCTTGATAAATTTCCTTATCCAGAGCCTTTGCAATCATTTAAACCAATTGTCAGTGAAATCTCAAAAAATGGCTGTTATGAAGATGAGAATATTCGTATTAATGTTGTTTTTGGCGACGCAAGAGAGTTTCTAAAAAGGACAGATTTAACCTTTGACATTGTCTATCAAGATGCCTTTAGCCCTAAAAAGAATCCACTACTTTGGACTAAAGAGTATTTTGCAGATTTGTCAAAGCATTTAACAAATGATGCCATTGTAACTACATACTCTTCAGCAACTCCTGTACGTATGGGAATGGTAGAAAACTCTCTTTTTGTTTATGAACCACCATCTTCAGGTGTAAGAAGCGGTACCATAGCTTCACCATCTTCAAATCTACCACTAAATAAAATAGATATGGCTTTAAAAAAAGAGCGTAATCCAAATGCAGCTCCTTTATATGATAAAGATTTTAAGGAACAATAATGGGCGAATTACTGATTGAAATTGCTAGGAAAGCAATTGCTTCAGAGTTTGGTATAGTGAATGAGATAGAAGTTGAAGAACTAGAAAAAAAATATCCTGAACTAAAAAAAGAGCAAGCTACATTTGTAACTTTGACTATTGATGGTCAGCTTCGTGGGTGTATAGGCTCTATTATTCCACATAGACCACTATTGAACGATATTGTTTCAAATGCAAAGTCCGCAGCTTTTGGTGATCCTAGATTTTCACCTTTAACACCAGAAGAGTTTAAAAAGGTAAAGATAGAAGTTTCACTTTTGAGTGTTCCAGAGTTTTTGGAGTATAGCGACATAGAGGATTTGAAATCTAAAATTCGTCCGGGAGTTGATGGCGTTATTTTGCAATGTAATGGTAGACAGGCAACATTTTTACCACAAGTGTGGGAGCAGTTAAATGATTTTTATCAATTTTTTGCACACTTGTGTTTAAAAGCAGGCTTACAACAAAACTGTTTGGAGTGTCATCCTCAGATTTTTGTCTATCAGGTTGAAAAATTTTGTGAATAATTTATTTTATAGCCTATTTTATTTACTTTGAAAATATCTCACTAAAGAGTTTTTAATGCAAAAAAATATTCTAATTTTCTATTTTTCTTCTATTATTTTTTAATATAAACAAAAATTTATATGATCTTTGATGTTAAAACAAGTATAATCTATAAGATGAAAATAAAAGTTTACTATTATTGAAATAATATGAGGAATAAAATATGAATAATCAAATTTTCAATATAAAAAATCCAAAAATAGCAATAATAGGCCTAGGCTACGTAGGTCTTCCTCTTGCCCATGCATTCAGCATTAAATACAAAGTAGTAGGTTTCGATATTGCTCAAAGCAGAATAGATGAACTTAAAAATGGTTATGACAGAACTTTAGAGTTAAGTGAAGAGCAAGTTAAAGAAGCTATCTCTAATGGAATGGAGTTTACAAACAAAATTGAAGATATTAAAAATTGCAATATCTACATAGTAACCGTCCCAACCCCAATAGATGAACATAAAACCCCAGACCTTACACCACTACTTAAAGCTAGTGAAACCATAGGAAAAGTTCTGAAAAAAGGTGATATTGTAATCTATGAATCAACTGTCTATCCAGGAGCTACAGAAGAAGATTGTGTACCTGTTTTAGAAAAAGTAAGTAGATTGAAATTTAATGAAGACTTCTTTTGTGGATACTCACCTGAACGAATTAACCCAGGAGATAAAGAACACACAGTTACAAAAATCCTAAAAGTGACATCTGGATCAACTCCAGAAGTTGCAAAATATATTGATGAACTATATAAAAGTGTAATCACAGCAGGAACCCATTTAGCACCAAGCATAAAAGTAGCAGAAGCTGCTAAAGTTATAGAGAATGCTCAACGAGATATAAACATAGCATTCGTAAATGAACTGGCCCTTATATTTGATAAACTGGGCATAGATACACACGATGTCTTAAAAGCTGCAGGAACAAAATGGAACTTCTTACCTTTCAAACCGGGACTAGTTGGTGGTCACTGCATAGGAGTTGATCCATACTATCTAACATACAAAGCAAAAGAGGTAGGCTATCACCCAGAAGTCATCCTAGCAGGTAGAAGAATAAATGACAATATGGGAGTACACGTAGCAAACAAAGTTGTAAAACTTATGATCCATAAAGGACACACTATAAAAGGCTCCAAAGTATTGGTACTTGGAATAACATTTAAAGAGAATTGCCCAGATATTAGAAACAGTAGAGTAATAGATGTCATAAGAGAGCTTCAAGAGTTTGGTTGCAATGTAGATGTACACGACCCTTGGGCAGATGCTAAAGAGGTTAAAGATGAGTATGGCTTAGATTTATTAGAAAATGGAAGCTGTAAGATAGAAGATTATAATGCAATTGTGCTTGCAGTGGCTCATAATGAGTTTAAAGAGTTAGATGATATGATTCAAAATTTAAACCATAATATAAAAGATTCTTTAGTTATTTATGATATTAAAAGTACATTGAATTATTTTAATGAAAGGTTATAGTTAGATTATGAAAGTACTACTATTAGCAGGTGGTTTTGGAACAAGACTAAGCGAAGAGACAGATATACGCCCAAAGCCGATGGTAGAGATAGGTGGAAAGCCAATTTTATGGCATATAATGAAGATATATTCTTACTATGGCTTTAATGAGTTTGTAATTCTTCTTGGCTATAAAGGGTATTATATAAAAGAGTATTTTGCAAACTATTTTCTTCATCAGAGTGATGTTACTATTGACATTGCTACTGGTAAAATGGAAGTTTTAAACAACTCAAGTGAACCTTGGAAAGTAACACTTTTAGATACTGGCTTAGAAACAATGACTGGAGGAAGAATAAAACGAGCACAAAACTTTGTAGGTGATGAGCCATTTATGCTTACATATGGTGACGGTGTGGCAGATATAGATATTAAAAAGCTTGTTGAATTTCATAAATCACATGGTAAAGCAATGACAATGACATCAGCTCAGCCAGAAGGAAGATTTGGAGCATTAAATATAGATGAAAAAAATCAAGTAACAAACTTCCTAGAAAAACCAAAAGGTGATGGTGGATGGATAAATGCAGGTTTTTTTGTTTGTGAGCCAAAGGTATTTGACTATATTACAGAGGGAGACAGTACAGTGTTTGAGCAGTCACCTTTACAAAACTTGGCAAAAGATGGAGAGATCTATACTTATAAACATAAAGGTTTTTGGAAACCCATGGATACCTTAAGAGACAAAATGCAACTTCAAAAGCTCTGGGAATCAAAACAGGCACCTTGGAAAGTATGGTAATTCAAGAATTATTTGGCAGAATTTATAATAGAACAGGACTTGAAGGTTCTTAGTTAATTTACTTTAAAATAGATATGTACTAAATTTAGATATTGTCTCAATGAATATTTGAGATTATCTTGTTGTAATAAATGATCAGAAGGTTTAAAAAGTGAAAATTGATGAACCATTAATAACAATTTTAATAACTAACTATAATACTGTAGATTTTATAAAATTGAATTTATTTTCAATTGAAAATTTAATAAAAAATTCATTTAAAGTTATTATCAATGATAATGGTTCAAATAAAAATGATATTTTAGAGTTAAAAAAATTAGAAAAAGAAAAAAAATATCTTAAAGTTAATTATAGAGTTTCAAAAAGAAAAGAAGCTTCATATGCTCATGCTGAAGCATTAGATATTTTAATAAATATGGTAGATACAAAATATTTTGTAATTTTAGATAGTGATTGTACTTTTTTAATGAAAAATTGGGATGAATATTGTATTAATGAGTTAAATGATAAAGTTAAAGTAATAGGTACTCAAATGGCATCAGTCAAGGGAGTAGGACATAAGCCTAATGATTTTCCTTTTCAGTTTGCAGTATTTTTTGAAACAAAAACTTATAAGTTATTGAATATTTCCTGTATGCCTGAGAATTTAACAGATAAAGATACTTGTTGGCAATGGAAGCCAAAATATTTAAATGCAGGATATAAATCAAAACTTTTTTATGCAAAAAATACAAAAGAATTTCAAAATGGACCATTTAAAAGTATATATTGTGCTGAATATTATACAGAAAATAATAAGTTGATATGTTGTCATTTTGGAAGAGGTAGTAGTGGTGGAGTTGCTAAATATAATAATAAATGGTGGTTTAAAATACCATTAGTTTCAAGATTGATTCGTAAATATATAGGTTTTAAAGAAAAGAGAGAGTGGATAAATATTTGCTATAAAATAATTAATAATGAGAAGTTGAAATAGTATGTTAAAAAAAGAGAATATATATTTTTTATTTTTTTCATTAGTAAGTACTTCTATAGGGATTTTTACAACTTTTCTCTTATCAAATTATTTTTCAATTGAGGATTTTGGAAAATTACAATATTTATTAACTTTAGTTGGGGTTTTTACTATATTTTATTTATCAGGGTTTGATATAACTATTCAAAAACAGATATTTAAAAGAAATGACTATATAGTAAAATATTTACTAAAGAATGTTATGCCTTTTTCATTAATTTTATTGACTATTATTTCAATTGCGATCTATTTTTTTTTAGAGAAAAATAGAGAATTAATTTTCTATGCGGCTATCATTACGAGTATCGGAATATTTGATAAGACAAATGCTATTTTAAATTCTAAATTAAAATTTAAGCAGTTAAGATATTTAAATCTATACACAAAAGTTTTTATATTAATAATAGTATTAATTGCTATTGAGATTAATTTTAGTATAGAAACTTATATAATTGTTTTTACAGCAGCAAGTATTGCAATATTAATAGGAAGAATTTTATACAGTCAAAGATATTTAGAAATAAGTAATAATATATTTGATAAACACTTTATAATAAAAGAAGGATTTTTAACTACACTCTCTTCATCTTATAATATTTTAGCTAACTGGTCAGAAAAAGTTATATTAGGAGTTTTAGATATAAATTCATTAGCTATTTTTACTATTGGACAGCTATTTCCTAAAGTAATAAAAGATAATGTTAAAGTTATTTTAATACCTACATTAAATTTTTGGGCTTCAAAAGGTTTTGAACATTATAAATCAATGATAAAAAAGTACCAATATATTATGTGGATAGCTGGAATACTTCTTTATGTTGCAATATATTTTATGGCAGAAATAATAATTATAAATTTTTTTCCTAAATATGAAGATTCAATTATGATTATACAGTTACTTTCTATTCCATTAGTCTTTAAATTTATTGAAAATATGAAAATGAGTAGTATGGCTCTAAGTAAATATACAAATGTGTTTAATAAAATTAATAATATTTCAAATACATTAAAAATTGTATTAGTATCAGTTTTAATCCCATTATATGGTGTTTTAGGAGCAATTGCTTCAATTTTAATTGTAGAAACAATAAGATTTATATTAGTAACTATAGAATTTAATAAACTCTATTGAAAGGAATAGATTTGGGTATTAAAATTAATAAAGAGTTCCAAAAATATAAAACTAGAGGAGCATATCACTGGGAACAAATAGGTATACATCCTATAAAACGTAATTCATTTGTAATAGCTAGATACAAAAATATGTTAAGGTTAGCAAAAAGTGAATGTGGAAATTTAAATAAAAAAAAGGTTTTAGATATAGGATGTGGAGATGGAGTTTTGTCATACTTTTTTGCAAAAGAAGGAGCAATTGTATTTGGAATTGACTATTCTGATATAGCAATTGAGTTTGCAAAAGAAAAAACAAAAAGTTTTCATATTGATTTTAGACAAGGTAGTGCATATGAACTACCATTTGAAGATAATAGCTTTGACATAGTAATATCATCAGATGTTATTGAACATCTTGAAGATGTACCAAAGTATTTATCTGAGATAAATAGAGTTGTAAAGAATAATGGTATAGTTGTAATCAGTACACCTATTAAATATACAGAATACCCTCTTGATAAAGAACATATAATAGAGTGGTTTCAGGATGAATATAAGAAAGTCATAGAACAAAAGTTTAAAAATACAAAATATTACTATTCACATCCGTTAGCTTTAGAAGAGATATATCAAGCTAAATATTTCAATAAGCAATGGGCTAGGGTAATAATGAACATAATTTCTTTTGTATATAATCCTTTTTATGGGTTTAATAGTCGATTTAAATATTTAATGCTTCAATATAGTGTATCAAAGGTAAGTAAGTGAGTTTTATAACCTTTCGCAGATACTATTTAGATGACCTCTTATTGCATACACAGTTTTATGGAAAAGTTTTAGATGTTGGTGGCAAAAAAGAGAATAAAAGAGGAAAGTTCAGACCACCATTAGATAAAGTTGATAGTTGGAAGTATTTGAATATTGATAAATCTACTAACCCAGATTATTTATGCAGTGCAGATGATATTCCTGTTGAAGATGAAAGTTTTGATATTGTTTTATTGGCTGAAGTATTAGAACATATAGAAAATCCAATAGAGGTATTAAAAGAGTGTAAAAGAGTTTTAAAGGAAAATGGCAAAATAGTTATAACTATGCCATTTTTATATTCTAAACATGCAGATCCTTATGATTTTCAAAGATGGACAGATTATAAACTTGAAAATGAGATGAAAAAGCTTGGTTTTAAAGAAATTGTAATAATACCAATGGGCAGCATATTTGCTGTAATTTATGATCTTTTATATGTATCTCTTGGTATGGCATCAAAAAATAGAAATGCTTTAAAAAATAGAGTGATAAATAAACTTATTATGCCACTAATAGCAAAAATATTTATGTGGTTAGATAATAAGTATAGTTATAAAAGTACTACTATAACTACAGGATATTATATTGAAGCAAAAAAGTAAAAAAGTATATGTTTTAGGAAGTGACAGTACTGGTTGGTCAATAGATAAAGATAGACAATATACTATTAAAGCTATAAAATATATTGATGGATACGAAGTTGTAGATAATATTTTTAAAGCTGATATCATATATGCAGTTTGGTGGAATCAATTATTAAGTTATAAATTTAGAATATTTAATCTTTTTTTTAAAAAAAGAGTTATTGCTTGCATAACAAATGATTTAGCTCATCAACAAAAAGAGATAAAAAGTATTTTAAGTTTAGCAGATATATTTGTATATGCGAATAGTTTTCAAAAAGATCAATTATTTGAATTAGGAGTTAAAGAAGAACAATTGTTCTTTAATCCTTTCTATGTAGACGAAACAATCTTTAAGAAATTGAATTTTTCAAAGTATGAATTGGCAAAAAAGTTCAATATTAAGTATGAAACAATAAAAGATAAGTTATTAATTGGAAGTTTTCAGCGGGATAGTTTAGGCACTGATTTAATGAAACCAAAATGGCAAAAAAATCCTGATTTATTGCTTGAAATTCTTAATAAGCTTGATAAAGATAAATATTTATTACTTTTAGCTGGGCCAAGAAGACATTATATAATTAAAAAATGTAAAGAGTTCAACATACCTTATTTTTTTATTGGTAATGAAGATTATATTGACAAAAATCAAGATGATTTATTGGTAAATGCTTTAAATATTGAAGATATGCCATATTTGTATAATTTGATAGATTTATATATTGTATCTTCTAAATCTGAAGGAGGGCCTAAAGCAGTTCCAGAAGCAGTTTTATGTCAAACAAATATTATTTCTACAGATGTTGGATTCGCTAAGGACTTATTAGATAATAAAGCTATCTACAAAGATAGCTATGAAGCTGTAAAATTAATAAATAATGTGATTGATAATAATATAGAGTTTAATCATAAAGTACATCAATTTTACAGTTTTGATAATTTTAAAAATAGAGTAGAAAATATTTTAAAGGCAATTGAATGAAAATACATATATTGTATCCATTTGTTGATGGTCCTTGGGGTGGAGCTAACCAATTTTTAAAGGCAATAAAAAATTATTTTATATCATTAAATGCATATACAGAAGATGAGAATAAGGCAGATATTATACTTTTTAACTCTAGTCCATCAGCGTTACTGTTATTATTATTATCTAAAGTATATAAATTAAAAAAACAAAACCCAAATTTAATTGTAATAAATCGTATAGATGGTCCTGTTTTTCTAATTAGGAATAAAGACTTAGAAATAGATACTTCATTTTATAAATTTAATTACTCAATTTGTGATGGTACAATCTTTCAATCAAACTGGAGTAAAGATCAAAATTATAGATTAGGATTAGAAAAAAATAACTTTGAAACTACTATTTTAAATGCTCCAAATCCTAATATTTTTAATAAAAATAACAAAATCCCTTTTAATAAAAACAGAAAAATAAAAATAATTGCTACAAGTTGGTCTAATAATTGGAAAAAAGGATTTAAAACTTATAAATGGTTAGATGAAAATCTTGATTTTTCAAAGTATGAGATGACTTTTGTGGGGAATAGCCCAGTTGAGTTTAAAAATATAGTTTATAAAAAACCAATGAATAGTGAAAATTTAGCATTAGAGTTAAAGCAGCACGATATTTTTATAACTGCTTCACAAAAAGATCCTTGTTCCAATTCACTTATTGAAGCATTGCATTGTGGATTGCCAGCTATAGGTCTAAATGATGGAGGACATCCAGAGATCATAGGCAAAGGTGGAGAAGTTTTTGATACTAAAGAAGAGATTTTAAAATCTATAGAAAAAATTGTAAATAATTATGAAAACTACCAAAATAATATTAACTTACCAACTATTGATGAAGTAGGTAAAATGTATTATGAGTTTTTGGAAATGATTTATAAAGAGCAACAAACTGGAAACTACAAGCCAAAAAAATTTAGTTTAGTTGATAATTTAGTTATCAAAAAAACTTTAATACTTTGGAAAATAAATGAAAAAATAAAAGGAATAATAAGTAGGTTTTTTAGATGAAAGAATTAAATTGGATCTATACATTAAAAGATGAAGTTTTAGACTTTTTAGAGCACCAAAAAAGTAAAAAAGTAAAAGGGTACTACAAATACTCTTATAGCGGTGATTTATATGATGATTCAATACATTGGAATGTAGGAAGCAGCGTATTTGCTTTAAAAATTTATTATACTTTAGGAGTTAGTAAGAATCGAGAAATTGAAGAAGTAGCAAATTATATAAAATCGTTTTATCATAAAGATAGTCAAATATATGATGATTTTATATTTAAAAAAGGGTTCGCTAGAAACTTATTATCTTCTATAAAACATAAGAATTTTGCAAATCTGTTTAATGAACAATATAAAAGAGCAGAAACTAGACAATCTTATAGTGCTTTAATGCTTTATGATGAGTTGCCTAAAAAGATTAATATAGATATACCTAAAGATGAAAATGAAATAGATACTTATTTATCTAATCTAAATTGGTATGAGCCATGGGGTGCTGGCAGTCATTTTTCTCATCTAATGTTTTTTTATAGACTTGCTAAAAAAGTAAATTTAATTACAGATGAAGAGTTTGAAAGTCTAACTAGATATGCAATAAACTGGATAGATAAATTAAGACATCCAGATGATGGAGGATGGTACAAAGGTAAACAGTCAGATAGATTTATAGTAAATGGTGCTATGAAAATTATTACAGGATTAATAGCAGTTGATAAAGTAACATTTGATTATGCAAAAGAGTTAGTAGATACTTGCCTAAAAGCTACAAATGATGAGCATGCTTGTGATAACTTTAACATTATTCTGGTTTTAAACTATGCTAGTAAACTGCTTGGTAGAGATTATAGACAAAATGAGATAGAAAAATTTGCATTAGACAGACTTGTAAAATATAAAGCTCATTATAAAAAAGAAGAAGGTGGTTTTAGTTTTTTTCCTTTTAATGCTAACGAGAGGTATTATGGGGCTAAGATAACAAGAGGTTTAAATGAAGCAGATATACACGGAACTGTACTGTTCTTATGGGGAATTGCTATAGTTTCACAAATATTGGGCATAGATAATGAGTTAGGGTTTAAGGAATTTAGAACATGACGTTGTCTCTATTTTTTACAAGGGGTGTATCGCTTGAGCAGTGGCTTAAACAAGGGTTGTTTGAAAGAGAAAAGCTTATTTATGAAGAGCACTTAAAACAAGGTAATTTAGATAAAGTTTATTGGTTTACATATGGAAGTGAAGATAGGAAGCTAGCGAATAGATTAAAAAGTGAAAATAGACTTCATAAAAATATAGAAGTATTTGAAATGCCAAAGGTTTTTAATATTACTAAAATTGGTAGTTATTTATATAGTTTTTTTTTACCTTTTATCTATAGAAAGGAGTTACAAAAGTCTAATATCTTAAAGACAAATCAAACAGATGGTAGTTGGACTGCAGTTATATCTAAAAAAATATATGGCAAAAAGTTGCTTTATCGTACCGGGTACACGATGTCACAATTGGAAAATAATCTTAAAAGATTTAATATTATTATTAGGAAATGTATAGAACTTGTTGAAAAGTTTGCATATAATAACTGTGATAAAGCTATTGTATCAAGTAACCATAATGTAAGATATCTTGTAAATAAATATAGTATAGATACTAAAAAAATTGAAGTGATATATAACTTTATAGATAGAAATAGATTTTATGATTTTAACAAACAAAGAGAAAAGAAAGTAGTATTTGTTGGCAGGCTTTCAGAAGAAAAAAATATTTTTAATTTAATAGAGGCTATACATAGTGTAGATTTACCTTTAGATATTTATGGTTCAGGACCATTGAAAAATAAACTAGAAAGTTTTATAAAAGAAAATAATTATAATGTTAGACTATTAGGAAATATTTCTAACAGTTTATTGCCAGAAATTTTAAATAAAGCAAAATATTTTGCACTTGTTTCAATACATGAGGGAATGCCAAAATCTTTGATTGAAGGTATGGCCTGTGGTTGTATTTGTATAGGTACTAATGTAAGTGGAATAAATGAAGTTATAACAGAAGGAAATGGTATATTGGCATTATCTACATCCTCTAATGATATTAGAGAAGCTTTTATAAAAGCTCTCTCTTTAACACCTGATGAAGAAGTAAAAATGAGGTTATTAGCAAAGGAGTTTATTGATAAAAATTTTACACTGCATAATGTAGTTGCAAAAGAACAAGATATATTTAAAAAGTTATGTAATGAGTGAGCCTTTAGTATCTGTAATAATGTCAGTTTATAATGACAGCAAGTTTTTAAATGAGTCTATAGAGTCTATACTTAATCAATCTTACAAAAACTTTGAGTTTATCATAGTCAATGATGGATCTAGTGACAGTAGTTTAAATGTAATAAATGAGTATGCAAAAAAAGATAATAGAATAGTAGTAATAGATCAGAAAAATAAGGGGTTAACAAAGTCTTTAAATATAGCTATAAAAAAATCAAATGGTGACTTCATTGCAAGAATGGACGCAGATGATATAAGTTGTAAAAATAGACTGAAAGAACAAGTTAAATTTTTGGTAGAAAATAAAGAGTTTGCTCTTGTTGGTACAAATATAATAAAAATTGATCAATATGGAAATTTTATAGAAAAAAATAAAACCAAATATAGTGACAGTGAAATTCGAAAAACATTTTGTACTAGAAATTGTATTGCTCATGGCAGTGTTATGTTAAATAGAAAGCTTTTAGGAAATATATTATATTATGATGAAAACTTTAAGTATTCACAAGATTACAGATTATGGACAAAAATTGCGAGGCACTATAAGATTGCAAATTTAAAAGAATCTCTTTATAAGCTCAGAGTTCATAATAAGTCGATTAGCAAACAAAAGATTGAAGAACAGTCAATATATGCTGGGGTAGTTGCTTATGAGTTTGAAAATAATGAAGTAGTTAATAATTTAAAAGATGAAGTTAATAATAATATTGATTTAAGAAAAAAGATTGGATTAATTCTTCTTATGAATTTTGAACCTAAAATTGCTATGAAATATTTTAGTAGAAGAGATCTTTATTATTGGATATCATTTTTTGCAACTTTAATTGATTTAAAAAAAATAAAAAATTTAGTTAAGTTATTTAAATAGGAATATAAATGAATGAAATAGCAGTAATTATTTGTGTATATAAAAATGATACTTTTGAACAATTTAAGCAGATGTTTGAAAGTTTAGAAAAACAGACTTTAAAAAATTTTGATATTTTTGTTCAGTTAGATGGTAAAATTAAATCTGATTTATATAGTTACTTAGATAATTTAAAAAATAGTTCTAAAATAGTTTATTTGGGTAAAAGAGAAGAGAATAAAGGGTTTGCATATTCACTTAATGAGTTAGTCAATATTGTTTTAGAAACTGGTCAGTATAAATATATTGTCAGAATGGATAGTGATGATATATGTATGATAGATAGAATAGAAAAACAGTATAAATTTATGGAAGAAAATCCTCAAATAGATGTTTGCGGTGGATGGATAGAAGAGTTTAATATAGATGATGGTTCATCACAAATTATTAAATATCCCGAAAAGAATAGTGAAATAATAGCCCATCTTGCAAAAAGAAATCCAATAGCTCACGTAACAACTTTTTTAAGAGCAGATTTTTTTCATAAAGTAGGTTTATATGATACATCTAAGTTAAATGAAGATTTAGATCTTTGGATTAGGGCTTTAGCTCAAGGAGTATTATTTTATAATATACAGGAAGTATTGGTAAAAGTTCGTACTAGTGATGATTTTTTTTCAAGAAGAAAAAACTTCAAAAGAGCAGTTGAGGTTATGCAGTTAAAAATAATAGCAACAAAGGTTTTTTCATTTGGAATTAAAGGGTATATATATGCAGTTTTGCATTTTATATTGTTTATGTCTCCAAGCTGGTTAAAATCTACTATATATAAAAATTTGAGAGGATAATCTTATGAAACTTTTGGATATTGGTGAGTATAAGCTTTCTAAAAAAGCTACACTATTAATGATATTGGGAATATTTGTTTTTAGTGTTGCATGCAGAATGATATGGGTATATCAATTTAGTGATATGGATTCATTTAAATGGAATAATGAATTAATGATTAACACTAATGATGGTTACTATTTTGCTGAAGGTGCAAGAGATATACTCAATAATGATTTGACAGATAGTAGATCTCCTACTGATACCTTTGTATCAAAGTTAACTGCTTTTTTAACAAAAATTTTACCATTTAGTTTAGAAACTATAATATTGTATATGCCAGCTTTTCTAAGTTCTCTTCTTGTTATACCAATGGTATTAATTGGTCGAACTTTAGGAAATACTTATTTAGGTGGTATTGCCGCACTATTGTCTAGTATAACTTGGAGTTATTACAATAGGACAATGGTCGGATATTATGATACTGATATGCTAAATATTGTTTTTCCTATGTTTATTATTCTTGGATTTATGTTGTCAATAAAACAGCAACATATTAAATATACTCTTATTAGCATAATATCAATTATACTTTATCAGTATTGGTATAGTGCTAGCTACTCTTTAATATTGGCTTTAGTTGGTATTTTTGCTATTTATATATTATTTAAAGATAGAAAAAACAGACTAAACTTTCTATTTATTGCTCTATTGCTTTTTTCAATGGCAAGTATTCCAATTTTGTTAAAAGTATTATTAATTTCTGGTATCTATCTAGCAACATACTATTTAAAAGATAAAATATTAGCATATAGTTTGTATATCTTAGCTATTGCATTTTTATTGGTATTATTTACAGGAGGATTTAATCCTATATTAACAAATTTGAAATTATATGTATTTAGGGAAGCAGTAGCCTCAGATTTAGAAAATTTGAAATTACACTATTTTGCTGTAACACAAACTGTTCGTGAAGCTGGACAAATACCATTTGAAGTATTTGCAAATCGTATAAGTGGTCATACTATTACATTTATTTTATCACTTATTGGATATGTTTTATTATTAATAAGATACCCTATTATGATTTTAACATTACCTATGGTCGGTTTAGGATTTATTGCTTTAAAAGCAGGTTTAAGATTTACAGTTTATGCAGTTCCAATTATGGCATTTGGTTTTTCATATTTTGTATTAGTATCTTCAAAAATATTTGAATCGTTTATATATAATGAAACTACATTAAAATATATTAAAGGAATATTTATTTCTATTGCAATTCTATATGCTTTATATCCAAATATAAAGCATATAGAGCAGTATAAAGTTCCAACAGTATTTAATAAACAAGAGGTTAAGGTTTTAGATAAATTAGGTCAAATAGCAAAAAAAGATGATTATGTAGTAACTTGGTGGGACTATGGTTATCCAATAAGGTTTTATTCAAATGTAAATACTTTAATTGATGGTGGTTTGCATAGTGGTGATCTGAATTTTCCAGTTAGTTTTATTCTAACTAAAGATCAAGTCAGTGCTGCTAATATGGCTAGATTGGATGTTGAGTATACAGAAAGAAGAGAAAAAGAGCATTTTTCATCAAATTTAATTCAAGAGATGAAAGATTACAAATTTAATGATATCAATCAATTTTTAAATTCACTACATTCTAAGAATTTTAAACTTCCTGAAAAAACCAGAGATATTTATCTTTATCTTCCAGATAGAATGTTAAATATATTTCCAACTGTCAATCTATTTTCAAACTTGGACTTAGTTACAGGAAAAAGATTACCACAAAACTTTTTTTATAAAACTCAGAGATTTAGAGATTTGGGAAATATAATAGATTTAGGCAATGGTATAAAAATAATAAAAAATGGAGGAAAGATTCAAATAGGAAGAAAAGTTTTAATGTTGAACTCATTTATAGTCACAGAGTATGATCGTTCTGGTAAATTACAGAAGCATATTCAAAATATAGATCCAACCTCTCCTATATATGTTATTTTTATGAAGAGTTATAATCGTTTTTTAGTACTTGATAAAAAGATGTTTAATTCAACATATATACAACTTTATGTTTTGGAAAATTATGACAAAGATTTATATGAACCAATTATTTTAAGTCCATTTGCAAAAGTATATAAATTAAAAATTTAGGATCATAAATGTCAATGATATGGTGTAACATTAATGGTTGAAATCATAGTTTTTATATTTTCTGCACTATTAACACTGTTAATGCGTCATTTTGCACTTAAAAAGAAGTTGCTGGACATTCCAAATGAGCGTAGTTCTCATACTGTGCCTACTCCAAGAGGAGGAGGTTTAGCAATTGTTATCTCATTTTATGGAGCATTACTCTATTTTTATATGATTAATAGCATTGATCCAGCTCTATTTTATGCATTACTTGCGGCATTGCCTATTGTAATAGTAAGTTTGATAGATGATGTTGTATCTTTAAGTGCTAAAACCAGATTAGCTGTACAGTTTGTTTCTACTTGTTTGGCACTATTTGCATTAAAAGAACATCTTGTTCTTGATTTCTATTTTTTTAGGGTTGAGGGGTATTTATTAGCACCATTATTCCTTTTAGCTATTATATGGCTTACAAATCTTTACAATTTTCTTGATGGAATTGATGGGTATGCTGCATCTCAAGCTATTTTTGTCTCTTTAGGGGCATATCTCTTTTTTAACTCAGAGATACTACTTGTTTTAGCTGCTACAGTTTTAGGGTTTTTAATATTTAATTGGCAAAAAGCTTCTATTTTTATGGGTGATGTTGGAAGTGCATTTTTAGGATTTGTTTTTGCTGTTTTTACAATTTACTTTTCTAATGAATCAGGTTCTATGTGGATTTGGCTGGTACTATTAGGAGTATTTTGGTTTGATGCTACTCTAACTATCTATAGAAGATTTAAAAATAAAGAGCAACTTTCTAAGCCACATAAAAAACATGCTTATCAAAGAATTGTTCAAGCTGGGTTTTCTCATCAAAAGACGGTAGTGCTTGCAATGAGTATAAATTTAATTGGTTTATTACTTATTTTAATAACATATAATACTATTTTTATTCCTCTTGTTTCAGTTTTGTATATAGTACTATTATATTTTATAGTACTTTATATAGATAGAAAAAAAGCTTTTGACACCAAGGTCTTAAATGCTCATTGAAAAACTTTTAACACCATCAATATTGAAGCGTACAATATTTTTTATTTTTGCAGATATACTACTTTTTGCATTGAGCTTTTATTTATCTTACCTATTTAGACTTGGGTTTTATATCTCATCTGAGTTTTATGTTGGATTTTATAATGCTCTTCCATTGTTAATTGGATTAAAGTTATTAATGTTATATCTTTTGAAGATATACCATGTGGTGTGGCGTTTTTTCTCTCTTACAGAAGCAAAAAAACTGATATTTGCTATATTTATGGGTAATCTGATTTTTGCAATTCTATTTTTGCCATTTGTTCAAGTACCTTTTCCAAGAAGTGTTATTTTAATTGATTTTTTTATATCTGCAATATTGGTTGGTGGATTTAGAATCTCTAAGCGTCTTTTACTTGAAACAAAACGCAAACCTGGATTAAAACGGGCATTGATAATAGGTGTAAACTCTAAAGCATCCAATCTTATTAAAAGCTTTCTAAGTAATGAAATAGATTATTATCCTGTGGGGATTATTACTGATAAAGATAAAATGGTTGGAACATATTTATCAAATATAAAAATCCATGGTTTTGACAAACTAAAAACATTGATCGATACATTTAAAGTGAATAGTGTGATTATAACGGAAGATTACTCATCGAAAGAGCTTGATAATCTATTTGAAATGTTAAGTGAGCTTGGAATTAAAGAGATTAAAATAGCAAGACTTTTAGGAGATAAAGAAGATAAACTAAAAGATATTGCTATTGAAGATCTGTTGGCTAGGAAACCAAAAGATTTAGATACATCAGCTATTCAATCTTTTATAAAAGGAAAAAAAGTTTTAATAACAGGAGCAGGTGGTAGCATTGGTAGTGAAATTGCTAGGCAGTGTAAGGTATTTGGAGCAAAACAACTTATTTTAGTCGAATCATCAGAATATAACCTATATAAAATATGTGAAGATTTAGATAGCAAAATAGCAGTTCCAAAGCTTCTTTCTGTATTGGAGAGAGATAAACTAGATAGTATATTTGAAGAGTTAAAGCCAGATATAGTAATTCATGCAGCTGCTTATAAACATGTACCTCTTTGTGAAAGTAACATAGATTCAGCAGTAAAAAATAATATTTTAGGTGCAATAAATGTCATAGATATAAGCATAAAACATGGTGTTGAAAAGATAGTAAACATTTCAAGTGATAAAGCTGTTCGACCTACAAATATTATGGGTGCTACAAAGCGTGTAATAGAGCTTTATGCGCAAAATGTACCAAGTGGTAAAACAGAGATTGTTTCAGTACGTTTTGGTAATGTACTTGGCTCAAGTGGAAGTGTTGTACCTAAGTTTAAAGAGCAGATACAAAATGGTGGACCAGTTACCGTTACACATCCAGAAATTACCAGATATTTTATGCTTATTCCTGAAGCTTGTCAGTTGGTTTTACAGGCTGGTGCAATGGCAAAGGGTGGAGAACTTTTTATTTTAGATATGGGAGAGCCTGTTAAAATTGTTGATCTGGCTAGAAAGATGATTCGTCTTTATGGTAAAGAGGGTGAAGTAGAGATAGAGTTTACAGGTTTGCGCCCAGGTGAAAAGCTTTATGAGGAACTTTTAATAGATGAAGCTGAGTGTAGAACTAAATATGAGTCTATCTATGTAGCCAAGCCTACGGAGTATCCTATTGAAAAGTTAAGAGAGAATATTGAAGAGCTTTTAAATTCAGATGACAAAATTGGTGCACTTAAAAAGATTGTCCCGGAGTTTAATCACCGGGACTGATAGATTAGAGTTCAGTTTTTAAAACTGCACCGTTAGCGGCATTTGAGACAAGAAGGCTGTATCGTTTAAGCCATTTGCCTGGAATATCTTTCTTCTTTGGTTTCCACTCTTTGCGTCTTGCTTCCAACTCTTCATCGCTAAGATTTACACGAAGG
The DNA here is from genome assembly GCF_900115615.1 of Hydrogenimonas thermophila. Classification (NCBI taxonomy): domain Bacteria; kingdom Pseudomonadati; phylum Campylobacterota; class Epsilonproteobacteria; order Campylobacterales; family Hydrogenimonadaceae; genus Hydrogenimonas; species Hydrogenimonas thermophila. Next base: position 105,988 of record NZ_FOXB01000002.1, read on the forward strand.
ATGTGTGCATCAACATCTATCTCTATGATGTCACCATCTTTAAGAAGACCTATGACACCGCCTTCAGCAGCTTCTGGACTTACGTGACCTATGGATGCTCCTCTTGTTGCACCACTGAAACGACCGTCAGTAATGAGTGCTACTTTATCGCCCAAGCCCATACCCATAATTAGGCTGGTAGGAGCAAGCATCTCTTGCATTCCAGGTCCACCTTTTGGTCCTTCATATCGAATAACTACAACATCACCCTCTTTAACTTTTCCGCTCATAATACCTGTAATTGCTTCAGGCTGGCTGTCAAAACATACTGCAGGACCACTAAATTTTCGCATATTTGGATCAATTCCAGCACTCTTAACGACTGCTCCTTCTTGAGCAAGGTTTCCGTAAAGAATAGAGAGACCACCAACTTCACTGTATGGTTTGTCTATGGTGTGGATGATATTGGTATCTTTTATTTCTGCATCTTTAATGCGTTCACCAAGTGTTTCACCTGTTACAGTCATTGCATCAAGTTTTAAAACATCTCCACGTTTGCTGATCTCTTTCATTACAGCATTAACGCCGCCTGCTTTGTTGATGTCTTCCATATGTACAGTTGAAAGAGATGGAGAGATTTTTGCAATGTGTGCTACACTGTCGCTAAGCTCATTTATACGAGCCAAATCAAAATCAACTTCAGCCTCTTTTGCAATAGCCATCATATGCAATACTGTGTTAGTACTTCCACCCATTGCCATATCTACTACAAAAGCATTGTTAATAGCTTTTTCATTTAGAATATCGCGAATATTTGGACCTTCTGCTTTTGCCATCTCTACAATGCGTTTTGCTGCTGTACGAACCATCTCAAGACGCTCTTCAGTCATAGCAAGAACAGTTCCGTTGCCAGGTAGTGCAATTCCCATTGCTTCACAAAGTGTATTCATAGAGTTTGCTGTAAACATACCAGAGCAAGAACCGCCGCTTGGACATGCTTCACACTCTATTTCATAAAGCTGTTCATCTGAAATTTCACCTTTGGCACGTTTTCCAACTGCTTCAAATGCTGTAGCAAGATCGACAGGTGTACCATCTTTAAGGTGTCCGGCTCTCATTGGTCCACCAGATACAAAGATGGTAGGAACATTTACTCTAAGTGCACCCATAATCATTCCAGGGACAATTTTGTCACAGTTTGGAATGCAGATGAGTGCATCTAATTTATGTGCATTCATTACAGTTTCAATACTATCAGCAATAAGTTCACGGCTTGGAAGAGAGTAGAGCATACCATCGTGTCCCATTGCAATACCGTCATCAACACCTATAGTATTAAACTCAAACGGTACGCCTCCTGCTTCTCTGATAGCTTCTTTAACAATTCGACCATACTCTTGCAAAAAGAAGTGACCGGGAATAATATCTATGTAACTGTTTGCTATACCGATAAATGGTTTATCAAAATCTTCATCTTTAAGCCCTGTGGCTCGTAAAAGGCTTCTATGTGGTGCACGTTCAAAACCACGTTTGATGATATCACTTCGCATACACATTCCTTACTAAATAGTTTTGTTAATTGTATCTAAATCTGCCTAATAGAAAAGAAACATTCATGATTTTCAGTTAAAATCACAGACTAGAATGAAAATCAAGAGTGTTTCTTTCTTACTAGTAAGAGTAAAGCTTTAGTAAGAGGAATTTTTGCTAGAACTTGTTTTAGTAAAAAGGAGATTTTATAGGTAAAAATTAGAAAATTTCGCAAAAACCCTTTACAACTTAAAATTTTTGAGCTATAATACCACTCCCAAAAATATGCGGGAGTAGCTCAGTGGTAGAGCACAACCTTGCCAAGGTTGGGGTCGCGGGTTCGACCCCCGTCTCCCGCTCCATCTTTAATTTAAATCATATCTGATATTTAAAGATGATATTTAAACTGTTTTGATACGTATTTAAGATGTTCTAATATGCCCGCCCGGGTGGCGGAATTGGTAGACGCAAGGGACTTAAAATCCCTCGAACATTTGTTCGTGCCGGTTCAAGTCCGGCCCCGGGCACCATAATCTTTTATACGGCGACATAGCCAAGTGGTAAGGCACGGGCCTGCAAAGCCCTGATCCCCGGTTCGAATCCGGGTGTCGCCTCCAATTATCTGCTTCTTCTTTGACGGGAGATGGCTGAGTGGTCGAAAGCGGCGGTCTTGAAAACCGTTGAGGGTCACACCTCCCAGGGTTCGAATCCCTGTCTCCCGGCCAGCTTTGCAAAGAATTCAGCATTAACTATCCAAAAACTAAACTTTCTTTTAATATATAGAGAGGTGGCCGAGTGGTCGAAGGCGCACGCCTGGAACGCGTGTGTGGCGCAAGCCACCGAGGGTTCGAATCCCTTCCTCTCTGCCAGTTAACTAGATAAAAAACAAGATTATAATTTACTACCTTTACAAATAGATAAACTTCAGCTATACTTCCACCAACCAAAAGATACTTCGGTCTATCTTTAAATGCTCTTCGGAGCGAGTAAACTAAACGTGCTGCAAAAAATTTTCCTCTTTTAGACTACTCATCAATCAAAATAAACACATTGTTAAACCCGAGACCGGACAAGATATTCAATATTTGTGCGGGTAAAAACAGAAAGAAAACATATGTCATTTGAGACTTTAAACCTAAACCCACAAATCGAGCGTGCCATTAAAGAAGTTGGCTATACTGAAGCTACACCTATTCAAGCAGAAGCAATTCCAGCTATTTTAGATGGTAAAGACCTTTTGGCAGCTGCTCAGACAGGTACAGGTAAAACAGCAGCTTTTACACTTCCAATGTTACAAAAACTTAGCCTTAAAAAATCTAGTGGTAAAAGATATGTAAGAGCACTTGTATTAACACCTACTCGTGAACTTGCGGCTCAGGTACATCAAAGTGTAAGAACTTACGGTAAATATTTGAAACTAAAAAGTGCTGAAATTTATGGTGGCGTAAATATTCAACCTCAAACAAGGACTCTTCGTAATGGCGTTGATATTCTTGTAGCTACCCCAGGTCGTCTGCTTGACCATGTTAATCAGGGTCATATTGATTTAAGTAAAGTAGAGTTTCTAGTTCTTGATGAAGCAGATAGAATGCTTGATATGGGATTTATACATGATATCAAGAAAATAATTTCAGACTTGCCACACTTTAAACAGAGTCTTCTTTTCTCAGCAACATTTTCTGATGAGATAAAGAGATTGAGTAAATCTATTTTACAAGATCCTGTAATGATAAAAGTAGCTGCAGACAATACAACAGCTGATCGTATAAAGCAGACTGTTCATCCTGTTGACAAATCAAAAAAAGCAGATCTTCTTTCTTATCTTATAGGTAAAAATAACTGGCAGCAGGTTTTGGTCTTTACTCGTACCAAGCACGGTGCCGATAAGCTTTCTAAAAGATTGGCACAAGATGGTTTGCCATCAACATCTATCCATGGAAATAAAACACAAGCAGCACGTATGAAAGCACTTAAAGCTTTTAAAGATGGTCGTGTTCGTGTATTGGTTGCAACTGATGTTGCTGCCAGAGGTATTGATATTGATAAACTTGGTCAGGTAGTAAATTTTGATCTTCCTGAAGTTGCAGAAGATTATGTGCATCGTATCGGAAGAACTGGTCGTGCAGGAAATGCAGGTGAAGCCTATTCATTAGTATGTATAGATGAGAAACATTTGTTGCATAGAATAGAAAAACTTACCAATAGAACCATAGAGAAGGTGATGATTGATGGATTCCACCCAGATCCTTCAATTAAATCTGAGCCTGTCAAACAGCGCAGAAGCCAGAATAGACGCAGAAGTTTTAGCAATCGTGGAAACCAAAGCCAAAATGGCAGAAGCAGTCGTGAAGGCAGAAATTTTAGCAGACGTGCTAACGCATAACTCTTTACCGCTCTTATGAGCGGTATTTATAATTTCCTCAAAAACAACTTCTTTTTCTGACTAAAATCAATTTCTTTATATATAAAAGTTAGGTACAATCATCCAATTTTTTCTATAGGATGATTTAGGTATGAAACTTACACTTAAAAAATATGAACAATTTAAGGCTGCATTGCGTCCATATGACTACTTTCCACAGGTTGAAACCCTTGATTTTATGAGTCTTGGTGAAGGTGACCGTTTTTATCTTCAAGATTTTGGGATATTTAACAGTGAGCTGGAAGAAGAGAGCTTTATGCTTCGAGTACGCGTACCAGGAGGGCGTATAAATGCTGAAAACTTTAAAGCTATTGCAGATATTGTAAAAAAACATGATCTTAAGATGATATTGACAGCACGATCTGGAATGCAACTTCATGGGTTAGAGCCTGATAATATCCTTGAAGTTTTTAAACAGATTAATGCAATGGATGGATTGAGTACATGGCAGACTTTTGGTGATAACATAAGAAATGTTATTACTGATGTGTTTGATGGAAGAGGAAAAAGCTGTGAAATAGAAGTTTTTCCATTGATTAAAAAGATGCAAGACTTTTTTCTAAGAAATTCTGATCTTGTCGGTTTGCTTCCTAGAAGAGTTTCGACAGGAATTACAGGCATGAGAGAGAATGTTTCTCTTTTCTTTTCTAATGACATATTTTTTGGACTTGCACAAAAAAATAATATTTATGGGTTTAATGTATATTTTGGCGGGAAGAATACAGAAACAGCCCAATCAGCAGATATATTTTTAGAGCCTGATGAGGTTGTTGATTTCTTTGAAGCTGTAATATTTGCATTTAACAAATATGGGTCCCGTAAAAAGAGGATGCAGAGTCGTATATTCCATATGATTGAAAGTATCGGTATGGATGAGTTTAAATCAAAAATATCCGAGTTTTACAAAAAATCCTGGCAAAGTAGTGGTAATTTACTTTTAAATAAAAAAATATTTGATGATTTTGAAGAGCTTGCAGATGGAAGTTATGCTTATCGATATCGGACTAATTTTGGTCTGATAGAGGCTGAAGAGGTAGAGCAGATAGCAAACTTTGCTATAAAAAATTGCTTAGAAGTTAGACTTGGTACAGATCAGCAAATTTATCTTTTAGGACTGCCAGACAAAAGTGTTCCTTTTGAGCAAAGAAGTGTTGCTCCAACAGTAGTTGCTTGTGCAGGTAGTGAATATTGTCCATTTTCTTATTGGAGTATAAAAGAAGAGTCACATTATCTGCCACAGAAAAAGTTGGAAAAGCATGGAATAAAAGTTGGCTTTTCTGGATGCATGAAAGGTTGTGGAAGACATAAACATGCAGACATTGGTATTGTAGGACTCAGATCAAACAAGTTTGGCAAGAATGACAAGGCAGCAAGAATTTTTCTTGGCGGGGAGTATACGTATGGCAAAAGAGCTACGGAAGCAGTTTTTAGAAGTATACCTGTAGATGAGATGGAAAGAGTCATATCTCTTGTTATTGATACATTTGAACTTAGCAAAGAAAAAGATTTTGAAACATTTTCATCAAATATTTTAAATAAATTTACACCACAATTTTTAGAGTTTTGGTTTTTGGCAAATCTTCAAAGAGAAGAGTGTAGAAAGCTTACGCTAAAAGATGAAATGAGTTTGGCTGAAGAGATTGGAGATGAAAAATATATAGAAATTGTAAAAAATAGAGGATTTAATGCAGCAGCAGAGAGTTTAGTAAGAGATATGTGGCATGTAACAAATGTGCAAGAAGTGTATCATGTAAATCCAAATGAAAGAAAAGTCAGGTAAAATTTTCAAAAACAATTATTCAAATAGAAGATTTATTTTAATTCAAATCTTCTATTTGTAAAAAAAGGAGAGTTTTGGATAAGAGAAAAGAGAAGTATATTCAATCACGTTACAAAAGAGAGTTAGAAAGATATCTTAACAGAGTAGTTAATTTTGTAATGAATGGAGAGTTTGATAATGAAGATTATGTAAAATTTATAGATAAAGTGCAAGAAAAACTAAATAGCTGTGATAAAGTCAAGCTTTATAATGACTATTTTGAAAAAATTGAAAAATTTATAGCTATGACTGTGGAGTTAAAAGAAAAAAATCAAGAGATAGAAGATTTAAAGACTAAAATTATGCATGAGGCAAATCTTATACGTAAGGCAAAAAGAAAGAAGAGTTATACAAGAAAACGGTATAAAAATATAGAAAATGAAGAAATTTAAAAAAAATTTCCAAAAACTCTTGACATTTGAAAAAAAAAATATTAGAATTGCACTCCAATTTTAAAGAAGCCGGTGTAGCTCAGTTGGCTAGAGCAGCTGATTTGTAATCAGCAGGTCGGGGGTTCGAGTCCCTTCACCGGCTCCATTTTATTTTTGTCAGTGTTTGTACCAGAGTGACACTGGTGGGATACTCAAGTGGCCAACGAGGGCAGACTGTAAATCTGCTGGCTTTCGCCTTCGGAGGTTCGAATCCTCCTCCCACCACCATGTTCACAAAGCGATGCGGGAGTAGCTCAGTTGGCTAGAGCATCAGCCTTCCAAGCTGAGGGTCGCGGGTTCGAGTCCCGTTTCCCGCTCCATTGAATCTGGGAGCTGAAATATTATTCTTGATTCTTGCAATTAGATTCACCCTGATATTCACTCCTAGTATATTTTTATATTTATTTTTTGCCCAGATAGCTCAGTGGCAGAGCACTTCCTTGGTAAGGAAGAGGTCGGCGGTTCAATCCCGCTTCTGGGCTCCACGCCACGAGCACCGATTTTATCGGAGTTCAGCAAGGTATTGGAGCGCACAAGCACTTTTTTACAAAAAATTTGGTATAATTCAACCCGCAATTCGGCAGGGTGCCTCTGTAAACCTTCTATTTAGTATATGGAATGTTTGCAGAGGTACCCTATTTCAATTCTTTTATGGAGGACATAATGGCTAAGGAAAAATTCGAACGAACCAAGCCGCACGTTAACATCGGTACTATCGGTCACGTTGACCATGGTAAAACAACTCTTACTGCAGCTATTACTGCTGTTCTTGCAACTAAAGGTGAAGCAGAGTTGATGGATTATGATCAAATCGACAATGCACCAGAAGAGCGTGAGCGCGGTATTACTATTGCTACTTCTCACGTTGAGTATGAGACTGACAACCGCCACTATGCACACGTTGACTGCCCAGGTCACGCTGACTACGTTAAAAACATGATTACTGGTGCTGCTCAGATGGACGGTGCTATTCTTGTTGTTTCTGCAGCAGATGGTCCAATGCCACAAACTCGTGAGCACATTCTTCTTTCTCGACAGGTTGGTGTTCCATACATCGTTGTATTCATGAACAAAGCTGACATGGTTGACGATGAAGAGCTTCTTGAACTTGTTGAAATGGAAATTCGCGAACTTCTTAGCGAATACGATTTCCCAGGTGATGACACTCCTGTTATTGCTGGTTCTGCTCTTAAAGCTCTTGAAGAAGCTAAAGCAGGTACAGTTGGTGAGTGGGGACAAAAAATTCTTGAGCTTATGGATGCTGTTGATGAGTACATCCCAACTCCAGAGCGTGAAACAGACAAAGATTTCCTTATGCCAATCGAAGACGTCTTCTCAATTTCTGGACGTGGTACAGTTGTAACTGGACGTATAGAGCGTGGTAAAGTTTGCGTTGGTGATGAAGTTGAGATCGTTGGTATTCGTGAAACTCAAAAAACTACAGTAACTGGCGTTGAAATGTTCCGTAAAGAGATGGAGTGTGGTGAAGCTGGTGATAACTGTGGTGTTCTTCTTCGTGGTACTAAGAAAGAAGATGTTGAGCGTGGTATGGTACTTTGTAAACCAGGTTCTATTACACCTCATACTAAATTTGAAGCTGAAATTTATGTACTTACTAAAGAGGAAGGTGGACGACATACTCCATTCTTCAATGGTTACCGCCCTCAGTTCTATGTACGTACAACTGACGTTACTGGTGCTATTACTCTTCCAGAAGGTACAGAAATGGTTATGCCAGGGGATAACGTTAAAATTACTGCAGAGTTGATTGCACCTATCGCATTGGAAGAGGGTACTCGCTTCGCTATTCGTGAAGGTGGACGTACAGTCGGTGCAGGTGTTGTTTCTAAAATCATCGAGTAACACACTAAACCAAAGGTGGCACAAAGCCACCTTGTCTTAAGGATAAACCAAGATGAGAATTAATATAGGACTTAAATGCAGTGAGTGTAGTGAAATAAACTACACAACAACTAAGAACAGCAAGACTCATACTGAAAAGTTTGAGACTAAAAAATATTGTTCACGCTGCAACAAGCATACGCTTCATAAAGAAGTGAAACTTAAGAGCTAATCCCTTTTAGAAGGGTTAGCTTATTAAAATAGGGCAGTAGCTCCAATGGTAGAGCATCGGTCTCCAAAACCGAGTGTTGTGGGTTCGAGTCCCTCCTGCCCTGCCACTTTAAGGAAATAAATCATGGAAAAAATGATTAATTATATTAACCTGTCAAAAATAGAACTATCAAAAGTAATTTTTCCAACCAAAATGCAGGTTAGACAGGCTTTCTTTGCAGTATTTCTTGTAGTATCGGTCGTTTCACTCTTTTTAGCATTGATCGATCTAATAATGTCTGCATCACTTTCTGCACTAATTTAAGGGGATTTTATATGGCAGCAAAATGGTACGCTATACAAACATATGCAGGAAGCGAGCAGAGCGTTAAAAGAGCTATTGAAGCTATGGCTGAGCAACTTGGATTGCAAGATCGCATAGAAGAGATAGTCGTTCCTACCGAAGATGTAATTGAAGTAAAAAATGGTAAAAAAAAGATAACTGAAAGATCTTTATATCCAGGCTATGCTTTTGCAAAAATGGATTTAGATACAGATTTATGGCAAAAGATTCAATCATTACCTCGTGTTTCACGATTCATTGGTGAATCAAAAAAACCAACACCTTTAAATGAAAGTGATGTACAAAATATTTTAGATAAAGTTCAAAACAGAGCTGCACCAAAACCAAAAATATCTTTTGAAACAGGTGAAATGGTAAGGATTGTGGACGGACCTTTTGCAAACTTTACTGGTATGGTCGAAGAGTATGACCTTGAACATGGCAAACTTAAACTAAATGTATCCATTTTTGGAAGAAGCACACCTGTAGAGATTTTATACTCACAAGTAGAAAAGATAATCTAAACTTAACAGAAGGGAAACGCAATGGCTAAAAAAGTTGTTGATGAATTTAAATTGCAAATTCCTGCCGGGAAGGCTAATCCGTCTCCTCCGGTAGGTCCAGCACTAGGGCAACGTGGTGTTAATATTATGGAGTTTTGTAAAGCTTTCAATGAGAAAACAAAAGATATGATGGGATATAACATACCAGTAGTAATTACTGTTTACTCAGACAGAAGTTTTACATTTATCACTAAAAAACCACCTGTAACTGACCTTATTAAAAAAGAGATTGGTTTGCAAAAGGGAAGTGATAATCCATTGAAAAACAAAGTTGGCAAGATCACTAAAGAGCAAATCATGAATATTGTGAAAACAAAAATGGATGATTTAAATGCTCATAGTGAAGAGGCAGCAGCTAAAATTATTGAAGGAAGCTGCCGAAGTATGGGTGTCGAGATAGTCGACTAATTGATCTTTACCGCAAGATCTAAAAGATGCGGTAGCAAAAAATTTGCGGAGAATTAATATGGCTAAAAAACTTTCTAAAAGAGTACAACAGTTACTCGAAAAAATTGATACTAAAAAAACTTATTCTATTGAAGAAGCAACTGCACTTGCAAAAGATTTAAAATCGGCAAAATTTGATGAGACTGTTGAATTGGCTCTACGACTTAACGTTGATCCACGACATGCTGATCAAATGGTTCGTGGTGCTGTTGTATTGCCTCACGGTACTGGTAAAAATGTAAGAGTTGCAGTTTTTGCAAAAGGTGCAAAAGCTGACGAAGCTAAAGAGGCAGGTGCTGATGTTGTTGGTGCTGAAGACCTTGTTGAACAAATTCAAGGTGGAAATATTGACTTTGATATTGTAATTGCAACTCCTGACATGATGGGCCAAGTTGGTAAGATTGGACGAATCCTTGGACCAAAAGGATTAATGCCTAACCCAAAAACTGGTACAGTTACAATGGATGTAGCTCAAGCTGTTAAAAATGCAAAAGGTGGACAGGTTAACTTCCGTGTTGATAAAAAAGGAAACATCCACGCTGGTATCGGTAAAGCAAGTTTTGATGCTGATAAGCTTGTAGAAAACCTAAAAGCATTTGTTTCAGCTATCAATAAACAAAAGCCTGCATCTGCTAAAGGTAGATATATTCAAAATGGTACTCTTTCTCTTACAATGAGTCCATCTGTAAAACTTGATACAAATCAATTAATGGAAATTAAATAAGCACAGTTTGTGCTTTATCTTAGACTAGAGATAGTTAGGGGCTATACGCTTAATCGGCTATGTGCCGCCCTTCTTGAAGTCTCAGTCGGAAAGGAGGAAAAATGACCCGAAGTGAAAAAGAACAGCTTGTTAAAGAGCTTTCCGATGCATTTAATGAAGCCAACTGTGTTGTTATCTGTGACTTTAAAGGTATGTCAGTTAAAGAGATGGAAGGCTTCCGTAAGATCGGATTCGAAGCTGGACTCGGTGCACGTGTAGTTAAAAACACACTTGCAGAAATTGCATTCAAAAATGCTGGAATTGAGGGTGTTGAACTACGCGAAACTAATATGGCAATATGGGGTGAAGATCCTATTGCTACTGCAAAAGCTGTCGCTAAATACGCTAAAGAGAATGACAAGTTTGTCATTAAAGGCGGTGTTATTGAAAAAGAGCCAGTTGATGCAGCAAAAATCATCGAGTACAGCAAACTTGCAGGTCGCGAAGAGTTGCTCGGAATGCTTCTGTCTGTTTGGACAGCTCCACTTCGCAATATGGTTTGCGGACTCGACAATTTGGCAAAGAAAAAAGAAGAAGAGGCTGCTTAATAATTGCAGCCTGAAAATGGTAGCATAAAGTTATCTGTATAAAATATTCCTAATAGGAGATAAAAATGGCAATTACTAAAGAAGAATTGTTTGAATATATTGAAGGTTTGTCTGTTCTTGAACTAAACGAACTTGTTAAAGAGTTTGAAGAAAGATTTGGTGTTTCTGCAACTCCTATGGTTGTAGCTGGTGCTGCTGGTGGAGATGCTGGCGGAGCTGCTGAAGAGCAAACTGAATTTGATGTAATTCTTACAAGTCCTGGTGCTAAGAAGATTAATGTTATTAAAGTTGTTCGTGAAGTTACTGGTCTTGGTCTTAAAGAGGCTAAAGAAGCAGTTGACGGAGCTCCAACAACTATTAAAGAAGCTGTTAGCAAAGAAGAGGCTGAAGAGCTTAAAGCTAAATTCGAAGAAGCTGGCGCAACTGTCGAAATTAAATAAAAATTTAAATCTCTTAAATAAAGGGAAGATAATATCTTCCCTTTATCTGTTTTACACTACACTATTAGCTTTACGCTTACTTATCGTATCAGATTCTGGTACTTCCTATGCAACACACTACTGAATGAGGTCTTAGCCCATGCTTAACAATCTTAAATCAGGAAACCGCTTACGTGTTGATTTTGCTAAAACTCCACAAGAGATTGATGTTCCCAACCTCTTGCAACTTCAACAAAGCAGTTATGACAACTTTTTGATGATCAATGAAAAAGATCGATCCAATAGTGGAATCGAACATGTTTTCCGATCTATCTTCCCAATTCACGACCCACAGAACCGACTAACACTTGAATATGTTGGAAGTGAAATAAGCAGTCCAAAGTATACTGTACGTGAATGTATGGAACGTGGTCTGACTTATGCTGTTTCTCTAAAAATGAAAATACGCCTCACTTTGTGGGAACGTAATGATAAGACAGGTGAGAAAACCGGTGTCAAAGATATCAAAGAGCAATCTATATTTGTTCGAGATATTCCACTTATGACCGATCGAACTTCATTTATCATCAACGGCGTAGAACGCGTTGTTGTAAACCAGCTTCATAGAAGCCCTGGTGTTATATTTAAAGAAGAAGAGGCTGCTACAGGCACAAATAAACTTCTTTATACTGCACAAATAATACCTGACCGTGGTTCTTGGCTCTACTTTGAATACGATGCAAAAGATATTTTGTATGTACGTATCAATAAACGTAGAAAAATCCCTGTTACAATTCTTTTTAGAGCTTTAGGTTACTCTAAGCAAGATATTTTAAAACTCTTCTATCCTTTAATGGAAATACGCATTAAAAACAGCAAGTTTTTAATGCCTTTCAAACCTGAAAACTTCTCTGGACGCTTAGAGTATGATGTTAAAGATGAAGATGGCAATCTAATCATTGCTGCAGGAAAACGTCTATCTGCAAAACGTGCAAAAAAATTGGTTGAAGAAGGTTTGGAGTGGGTTGAATACCCGGTTGACATTCTTATTGAACGTCATCTTGCTGAACCAATAATTGATCAAGAGAGTGGAGAGGTTCTTCTAGATACATTAACACAGTTAGATGAAAACAAGTTAAAGAAAATTATAGATAACGGTATTGAGAGATTTGTAATTGCTGATGACTTGGCAAATGGTGTCGACCAGTCAGTTATCAATGCTTTCAATGCAGATCAAGAGAGTTTGAAACTTCTTAAGCAGACAGAGCAAATTGAGGATGAAAACGATCTTTCTGCAATACGCATCTACAAAGTTATGCGTCCTGGAGAGCCTGTAACAAAAGAGGCAGCCAAAGCTTTTGTAAAACAGCTATTCTTTGATCCTGAAAGATACGACTTGACTCGTGTTGGTCGTATGAAGATGAATCATAAGCTTGGCGTTGAAGTGCCTGAGTATGTTACAGTTATGACAGATGAAGATATCATCAAAACTGTTCAATATCTTATTCGTGTTAAAAATGGACAGGGACATATAGATGACCGTGACCACTTGGGTAACAGACGTATTCGTGCAATTGGTGAACTTCTTGGAAATGAGTTGCAAACAGGTCTAATTAAGATGCAAAAAGCGATTCGTGACAAAATGAGCACGATGAGTGGAAATCTTGATGAGTTGATGCCTCATGACTTGATCAACTCTAAAATGATTACAAATACAATTTTAGAGTTCTTCACTAGTGGTCAATTGAGCCAATTTATGGATCAGACAAATCCACTTTCAGAAGTTACTCATAAACGTAGACTATCTGCACTAGGTGAAGGTGGTCTTGTAAAAGAGCGTGCAGGCTTTGAAGTTCGTGACGTTCACCCAACCCATTATGGACGTATATGTCCTATTGAAACGCCAGAAGGTCAAAACATTGGTCTTATCAATACCCTTGCATCTTACGCAAAAGTAAATGACCTTGGATTCATAGAAGCTCCATACAAAAAAGTTGTTGATGGTAAAGTAACTAATGAAGTTGTCTATATGACAGCAACTCAGGAAGAAGGTCTTACTATAGCATCTGCAAGTACAGAGCTTGATGAAGATGGTAAAATTGTTGAAGATCTTATAGAAGCACGTCGTGATGGTGAAATTTTACTAGTTGATAGAAAAGAGGTTGACTATATTGATCTAAACCCTCTAATGGTTGTCGGTGTTGCTGCAAGTCTTATTCCATTCCTTGAGCATGACGATGCAAACCGTGCACTAATGGGATCAAACATGCAGCGTCAGGGTGTACCTCTTTTAATTCCAGATGCTCCTGTAGTAGGAACTGGTGTTGAAAAACTTATTGCTCGTGATGCTTGGGTAAGCATTAAGGCAAAACGAGCTGGTATTGTTGAAAAAGTAGATGCAAAAAATATCTATATTCTTGGTGAAGATGAAAATGGTGCATTTATTGATCACTACTCTCTTCAAAAGAATATGAGAACTAACCAAAATACAACTTTTACACAGGTTCCTATTGTCAAAAAGGGTGATCGTGTAGAGGCTGGACAGGTAATTGCAGATGGACCAAATATGGATCAGGGTGAGTTGGCAATTGGTAAAAACATTATGGTTGCCTTTATGCCTTGGAATGGTTACAATTTCGAGGATGCGATTGTTGTTAGCGAAAAATTGATTAGAGAAGATACATTTACATCTGTCCACATTTATGAAAAAGAGATCGAAGCACGTGAACTTAAACATGGTGTTGAAGAGATTACACGTGACATTCCAAATGTTCGTGAGGAAGATTTAAGTCATCTTGATGAAAGCGGAATTGTCAAGATTGGTACTTATATCAAGCCTGGTATGATAATGGTTGGTAAAGTTTCACCAAAAGGCGAGGTAAAACCAACTCCTGAAGAGCGCCTTTTACGTGCAATTTTTGGCGAAAAAGCTGGTCACGTTGTAAACAAATCACTCTACTGCCCTCCATCAATGGAAGGTATTGTTATTGATGTTAAAATATTTACTAAAAAAGGTTATGAAAAAGATCAGCGTGCAATTCGTGCTTATGAAGAGGAAAAAGCTGAACTTGACAGAGAACATCATGACAAACTGTTAATGGTTGACCGTGAAGAGATGCTTAGAATCTATGCTTTCCTTTCTAATGCAGAGCTAGAAAGTGATGTTGAAGTAAATGGTAAAACTTTTAAAGCAGGTGAGAAGATAGATAGATCTGTGCTTGAAGGTGTTAACCGATTTGCACTTAATGCTATTGCCAAACACTTCAATGAAGATATTCGCAATCAGTATGAAGCACTGAAAAACCATTTCCAAAAAGAGAAGCGAAAGCTTCGTGAAGAGCATGAAGAGAAGTTAAATATTCTTGAAAAAGATGACATTCTTCCAAATGGTGTTACAAAACTTGTAAAAGTCTATATTGCAACTAAGCGTAAGCTTAAAGTTGGTGACAAGATGGCAGGTCGTCACGGTAACAAAGGTATTGTCTCTAATATTGTTCCTGAAATGGATATGCCATATCTTGAGGATGGAACTCCTGTTGAGATAATCTTGAACCCACTGGGCGTTCCTTCTCGTATGAACATTGGACAGATTTTGGAAGTTCACTTAGGTCTTGTCGGTAAGCGTCTAGGTCAGCAAATTCAAGCTATCTTTGATGAGAAGAGAGAAGACTTTGTTCAGCAGTTACGTGCAAAAATGACAGAGATTGCAAGCGTTGCAAAACTGATGAATGCTAAAGAGACTCTTGAAAAGATGAGTGATGAAGAGCTCATTAAGTATGCGCGTGACTGGTCAAAAGGTGTTCGTTTTGCGACTCCTGTATTTGAGTCAGTTGATGCAGAAGAGTTTGCAAAACTGTTTGAAATGGCAAAAATTGACAGTGACGGTAAGTGTGTGCTTTATGATGGTAAAACCGGAGAGCGTATGAAAGAGCGTGTAAATGTTGGATATATGTATATCCTTAAACTACACCACCTTGTAGATGAAAAGATGCACGCACGTTCAACTGGACCATACAGTCTTGTTACACAGCAGCCGGTTGGTGGTAAAGCACTCTTTGGTGGTCAGAGATTTGGAGAGATGGAAGTTTGGGCACTTGAAGCATATGGTGCTGCAAACGTTCTAAAAGAGATGTTGACTATCAAATCAGATGATGTTGATGGACGTGTTCGAGCATATAAAGCATTGACGCGCGGTGAAAAAGTTCCGCCAGCAGGTATCCCTGAAACCCTGTTTGTTCTTGGAAAAGAGCTACAGGCACTCGCACTTGATGTAGAGCTTTTAGATGAGGAAGAAGATAATGAAGAAACTGGTACCAATTGAAGTAACTGAAGATAATCGCCCAAAAGACATTAAGGCTATTCAGCTTAGACTTGCAAGTCCGGAAAAGATCCTCTCATGGAGCTACGGCGAAGTTAAAAAGCCTGAAACAATCAACTACCGAACGCTCAAGCCAGAGCGTGACGGTCTCTTTTGTGCGAAAATTTTTGGACCGGTCCGTGATTATGAGTGTCTTTGCGGAAAATACAAAAAGATGCGATACAAAGGTGTCGTATGTGAAAAGTGTGGTGTTGAAGTAACTACATCTAAAGTACGCCGATATCGCATGGGGCATATTGACCTAGTAACACCTGTCGCTCATATTTGGTATGTTAACTCATTGCCAAGCCGTATTGGTACACTGCTTGGTGTTAAAATGAAGGATTTAGAGCGCGTACTCTATTATGAAGCTTACATTGTTGAAAACCCAGGTGATGCAACTTATGACAATGAAGGTAAATCACCTGTTCAGAAATATGATATTTTAAATGAAGAGCAGTACCAATCACTTATACAGCGCTTTGGTGATAGCGGTTTTCATGCTGAGATGGGTGGCGAGGTAATTAAGAGACTGCTTGCTGACTTAGATCTTGCTGAGCTTTTCCATACATTAAAAGAAGAGGTTGAAAAAACTGGTTCTGAAGCAAAACGAAAAACATTTGTTAAAAGACTAAAAGTTATAGAGTCATTTTTGAACTCTAACAACAGACCAGAATGGATGATGTTGGATGTACTTCCGGTACTTCCACCAGATTTGCGCCCATTAGTTGCTCTTGATGGTGGTAAATTTGCTGTTTCTGATGTCAACGATTTGTATCGACGTGTTATCAACCGTAACCAGCGTCTTAAGCGGTTGATGGAGCTTGATGCGCCTGAGATTATTATCCGCAACGAAAAGCGAATGCTTCAAGAGTCTGTTGATGCACTTTTTGACAATGGTCGTCGCGGTAATGCTGTAAAAGGTGCTAATAAACGCCCTCTTAAATCTTTAAGTGAAGTTATTAAAGGTAAGCAGGGACGTTTTAGACAAAACCTTCTTGGTAAACGTGTTGACTTCTCAGGTCGTTCTGTTATTGTTGTTGGTCCAAACCTTAGAATGGATCAGTGCGGATTACCTAAAAATATGGCACTTGAACTCTTTAAGCCGCATCTTTTGGCTAAGCTTGAAGAGAAGGGTTATGCAACAACTCTAAAAGCTGCCAAAAATATGATTGAGCAAAAGAGCAATGAAGTTTGGGAGTGTCTGCAAGAGATTGTTGATGAGTATCCGGTAATGCTCAACCGTGCTCCTACACTGCATAAACTGTCTATTCAGGCATTCCACCCTGTTTTGATAGATGGTAAAGCGATTCAGCTTCATCCATTGGTTTGTGCGGCATTCAACGCTGACTTTGACGGTGACCAAATGGCAGTTCACGTACCACTTGGTCAAGAAGCTATTGCTGAGTGTAAACTATTGATGCTCAGTTCAATGAACATTCTTCTTCCAGCAAGTGGTAAGGCTATTACTGTACCTAGCCAGGATATGGTCTTGGGACTTTACTACTTGTCACTTGAGCGCAAAGATGTTAAAGGCTCTAACAAGCTTTTTGCAAATGTTAAAGAGGTTTTAACTGCTCTTGATGGTGAGCATCTAGATATTAATGCACGTGTTCGTACAATGGTTGACGGCAGAGTTGTTTACACAACAGCCGGACGTTTGATCATCAAATCTATTCTGCCTGACTTTGTTCCTGAAAATATGTGGAACAAGGTAATGAAGAAGAAAGATATTGGTGCATTGATTGACCATGTATACAAATATGGCGGTCTTGAAATCACAGCAGAGTTTCTTGATAACCTTAAAGATCTTGGTTTCAAGTATGCAACAATGGCAGGTATATCAATTTCTGCTGATGACATTCGTATTCCTGATGCAAAGTATAAGCTTGTTGATGAAGCTAAGAAGCGTGTTCGTGAAATTCAGCAGCAGTACAGTGCAGGTCTTTTGACAGAGCAGGAGCGTTACAACAAGATTGTCGATGTTTGGACAGATACAAACAATGCTGTTGCTGAAGAGATGATGAAGTTAATCCGAGAAGATAAAGAGGGATTCAACTCTATTTATATGATGGCTGATTCTGGAGCTAGGGGTTCTGCTGCACAGATTCGTCAGCTTGCAGGTATGCGTGGTCTTATGGCTAAACCAGACGGATCTATTATTGAGACACCAATCGTTTCAAACTTTAAAGAGGGTCTAAACGTTCTTGAGTACTTTATTTCTACACACGGTGCTCGTAAAGGTCTTGCAGATACCGCACTTAAGACGGCAAACGCAGGTTACCTTACACGTAAGCTTATTGACGTTGCTCAAAACGTTAAAGTTACAATGGAAGATTGTGGTACTCACGAAGGTGTTGAGATCACAGATATCTCTATCGGTTCTGAAATGATTGAGCCATTAGAAGATCGTGTTCATGGTCGTGTACTTGCTGATGATGTAATTGACCCTATCAGTAATGAGATTCTTATCTCTGAAGGTACTTTGATTGATGATGAAAAAGCTCAGTTAATCAAAGATGCAGGTGTACGTGCAGTAACTATTCGTACTCCAATTACATGTAAAGCACCTAATGGCGTTTGTGCTAAATGTTATGGTCTTAACATGGGTGAGGGTAAACTGGTTAAAGTTGGAGAAGCAATCGGTATTATTGCGGCTCAGTCAATTGGTGAACCAGGAACTCAGCTTACACTACGAACATTCCACATCGGTGGTACAGCATCTAGTGAGAAAGCAGAACGTCAAGCTGTTGCAAACAAAGAGGGCTTTATCCGTTATTACAACTTAAAGACATATACAAATCGTGAAGGTAAGCTTTTGGTTGCTAACCGACGTAATGCAGGTATATTGTTGGTTGAACCAAAAATCAAAGCTCCTTTTAGTGGTGAGTTGACAGTTCAGACAATTCACGAAGAGGTTATTCTAACTCTTAAAAATGGAGATGAAAAAGTACGATATGCTCTTCGAAAAAGTGATGTTGCAAGACCAAATGAACTTGCAGGAGTCAGCGGTAAAATTGAAGGTAAATTCTTCTTGCCTTATAGCAGTGGAACAAAAGTTGAAGAGCATGATTCTATAGTTGAAGTAATTAAAGATGGATGGAATGTTCCTAACCGTATTCCATACGCAGCAGAGTTGCGTGTTAAAGATGGAGCTCCAGTAACACAGACAATAAAAGCTGGTGAGAATGGTACGCTTAAATACTTCCAGCTTAAAGGTGACTATCTTGAGCGTTATAAAGGCGTAAAAGAGGGTGACAAGATTGAAGAAAAAGGTCTTTTTGCAGTAGTTGCAGATGATGAAGGCCGTGAAGCAAATCGTCACTATATTGCACGTGGCTCAATCATCAAGATTGGTGATGATGAGAAGGTTTCAGCTGACACTATTATCGCTGAACCTGTAAGCTCTGAGCATACAATAATTGCTGAATGGGACCCATATACAGACCCAATTATTGCTGAGTCAAATGGTACTGTTACATTTGAAGATATTATTCCAGGCATTACAGCTAGTGAACAGTTTGATGAAATTACAGGTCAAACTCGTCTTGAAATCAATGAGTATACACCACCTGGATACAAGCCTGCAATTGTATTGGCTACTGAAGGTGGTGAAATTATCAGATACGCAATGGAGCCAAAAACTGCAATATATGTACAAGATGGCGAGCAGGTTCATATTGCTGATATTATTGCGAAAACTCCAAAAGCAGTTGCAAAATCTCGTGACATTACCGGAGGTCTTCCGCGAGTTAGTGAACTATTTGAAGCAAGACGACCTAAAGATCCTGCACTTATTGCAGAGATTGATGGAGTTGTTGCATTCGGAAAGCCGCTTCGTGGTAAAGAGCGCATTATTATCCAAGGTGAAAATGGACAGACAAGTGAGTATCTTGTAGATAAAAACCGACAGATTCTTGTCCATAACGGCGAGTTTGTACATGCTGGTGAAAAACTGACAGATGGTACTGTTTCAAGTCACGATATTCTAAGAATTCTTGGTGAGAAAGCACTCCATTACTATATGGTTAGTGAAATTCAGCAAGTTTACCGACGACAAGGGGTTAACATAGCCGATAAGCATATTGAGATTATCTATTCTCAGATGCTTCGCCAGGTACGTATTGTTGACAGCGGTAACACTAAGTTTATTGCTGGTGACCTTGTAAGTCGTCGACAGTTTGCAGAAGAGAATGAACGCATAATCAGACTCGGTGGTGAACCTGCTATTGCAGAACCTGTACTTGTTGGTATTACCCGTGCAGCAGTTAGCTCTGATAGCTTTATCTCTGCGGCATCGTTCCAGGATACAACAAAGGTTCTAACAGAAGCAAGTATATCTGCGAAGATTGACCCACTGGATGACTTGAAAGAGAATGTCATCATTGGACGACTCATTCCAGTTGGTACGGGATTATATAAACAAAGCAAAATTAAGTTGGTGTCAGAAGAGGAGTAAATACATCCTCTTCTGCACAAGAAGATGCTTTAATATTAAAGATTGCTTAATTTAAGTTAACTATAAACTTTGTTTGGCTATTATTTGCCATCAAATTTGAGAATACTATCAACAAGAAAGGAATTTGAGTGCCTACCATTAACCAATTGGTTCGAAAAGAACGCAAAAAGGTCATCAAGAAATCTAAGTCTCCGGCACTTGTCAAATGCCCACAACGACGAGGCGTTTGTACACGTGTTTATACAACTACACCTAAAAAACCAAACTCAGCGCTTCGAAAAGTTGCGAAAGTTCGTTTGACAAGCGGTTTTGAAGTAATTAGTTATATTCCTGGTGAGGGACACAACCTCCAAGAACACAGCATCGTGCTAGTCCGCGGCGGCCGTGTTAAAGACCTTCCGGGTGTTAAGTACCACATTGTCCGCGGTGCATTAGATACTGCCGGTGTTGCAAACCGTCGTGTATCACGCTCTAAGTATGGTGCAAAGCGCCCTAAATAATTTAAGATAATAAGAGGAAAATATAATGAGAAGACGACGAGCACCAGTTCGTGAAGTGATGCCTGACCCAATTTACAATTCTAAAGTGGTCACCAAGTTTATCAACGGAATTATGCTGGATGGTAAAAAGTCCGTTGCAGAAACAGTAATGTACAGTGCTTTGAAGATCGCCGAAGAGAAAACCGGCAAAAAAGGAATAGAAGTTTTTGATGAAGCGATCGAAAACGTCAAACCTCTGATGGAAGTCAAAAGCCGACGAGTCGGTGGAGCGACTTATCAGGTGCCGATCGAAGTTCGTCCGGTTCGCCAACAGGCACTTGCGATCCGATGGATAATCGACGCTGCACGTAAGCGAAATGAACGTACAATGGCTGCACGCCTTGCTAATGAGCTGATTGAAGCTAGTGAAAAGCGTGGTGCTGCGTACAAGAAAAAAGAAGATACCTACAAAATGGCAGAGGCGAACAAAGCGTTCGCACACTACCGATGGTAAGCGACTCAGACCTTTACTTGTCTACCCTACCAAAGCAGGCATTGCCTGCTTGGTCTTTTTTAAACTGCAATTTGCTATAATCACCCCAAATTTTACCAATGCTAAAAGGAAAAAACGATGGCACGAAAAACCCCTATTGAACGTGTAAGAAACATCGGTATCGCTGCTCACATTGATGCCGGTAAAACAACTACAACAGAGCGTATCTTGTTCTATACAGGACTTTCTCATAAAATCGGTGAGGTGCACGAAGGTGCGGCTACAATGGACTGGATGGAACAAGAGCAAGAGCGCGGAATTACTATTACTTCTGCTGCTACAACATGTTTTTGGAAAAATCATCAGATTAACATTATCGACACCCCAGGTCACGTTGACTTTACAATCGAAGTTGAACGTTCTATGCGTGTTCTTGACGGAGCAGTTGCAGTTTTCTGTGCGGTCGGTGGTGTTCAGCCTCAGTCTGAGACAGTTTGGCGCCAAGCTAACAAATATGGCGTTCCTCGTATGGCGTTTGTTAACAAAATGGACCGTGTTGGTGCAGACTTCTTTGAAGTTGAGCGACAAATCAAAGAGCGCTTAAAATCAAATGCTGTGCCTATTCAGATTCCTATCGGTGCAGAAGATGATTTTAAAGGTGTTGTTGACCTTGTAACTATGAAAGCTATCATCTGGGAAGATGAAGGTTTCGGACAGAAATTTGAAGTAACTGACATTCCAGCTGATCTTGTAGATAAAGCAAATGAGTATCGAGAAAAGCTAATTGAAGCAGTTGCTGAAACTAGTGAAGAGTTGATGGAAAAATACTTCGGTGGTGAAGAGCTGACTGAAGAAGAGATTAAAAAAGGTATCAAGCAAGCAACATTAGATATGTCAATGGTACCAATGCTGTGCGGAACAGCATTTAAGAATAAAGGTGTTCAGCCAATGCTTGATGCAGTTGTTGACTATCTTCCAGCTCCAACAGAAGTTAAAAATATCCATGGTGAAGATATGGATGGGAATCCAGTTGAGGTTAAATCAACTGATAATGGTCCATTCGCTGCACTTGCATTCAAAATTATGACTGACCCATTCGTTGGACAGTTGACATTTATCCGTGTTTATCGTGGTATTATTGAAGCAGGTAGCTATGTTTATAACTCAACTAAAGGTAAAAAAGAGCGTATTGGTCGTCTCTTGAAGATGCACTCTAACAAACGTGAAGAGATTAAAGAGCTTTATGCTGGTGAAATTGGTGCATGTGTTGGTCTAAAATCAACTCTAACTGGTGATACTCTTTGCGATGAGAAAGAAAAAGTTGTTCTTGAGCGTATGGAGTTCCCTGACCCAGTTATCTCTGTTGCAGTTGAGCCAAAAACTAAAGCTGACCAAGAGAAGATGTCAATTGCTCTTCAGAAACTTGCTGAAGAAGACCCAAGCTTCCGTGTTCACACTGATGAAGAGAGTGGTCAGACAATTATTTCAGGTATGGGTGAGCTGCACCTAGAAATTATTGTTGACCGTATGATGCGTGAATTTAAAGTTGAAGCAGAAGTTGGACAACCACAGGTTGCTTACCGTGAAACAATTAAAACAGCTGTTGAACAAGAGTACAAATATGCTAAACAGTCTGGTGGACGAGGACAGTATGGTCATGTATTCTTGAAAATTGAACCAGTTGAAGCAGGTAGCGGATATGAGTTTGTTGATGCTATTAAAGGTGGTGTTGTTCCTCGCGAATACATCCCTGCAGTCGACAAAGGTGTTCAAGAAGCAATGCAAAACGGTATTCTTGCAGGGTATCCTGTTGAAGATGTTAAAGTTACTCTTTATGATGGTAGCTACCATGATGTCGACTCTTCTGAAATGGCATTTAAACTTGCAGGTTCTATGTGTTTCAAAGAGGGTGCTAAAAAAGCAAATCCTGTAATTCTTGAGCCTGTAATGAAAGTTGAAGTTGAAGTTCCTGAAGAGTATATGGGTGATGTTATCGGTGACTTGAACCGCCGCCGTGGACAGATCAACAGCATGGAAGATCGCCATGGTAACAAGATTGTTAATGCATTCGTACCTCTTGCAGAGATGTTCGGATACTCTACTGATTTACGATCAGCCACACAGGGACGTGGTACTTACGCAATGGAATTTGACCATTACGAAGAAGTTCCTAAAAACGTTGCAGATGAAATTATCAAAAAGCGCAACGGTTAATTAAAACTCTATATCAGTCGGGGATAAAATTCCCCGACCATTAAACTCTTTCTTTCCTTCTTTTTTTCAAAACTAATACTTAAATAGACCTCGTAGCTCAGCTGGATAGAGCATCGGATTCCTAATCCGAAGGCCGCGCGTTCGAATCGCGCCGGGGTCACCACCTTAGTTTTTCTAATACATGCAAATATTCAAATGTTTTATTATCTTTATATTTTCTATTGTTATCAGCTTTATATCTTTGATACTCTTTTTTAACTAGGCTATACTTTCCATATTTAGACATTATATTTTCTATATCTTCTTCTTTCATCAATCCTTCATTATTATAACTAAGAAAAATAAACTCAAAATTTGCATTGGAAATGAGTTCCTCAAAACTTTGTAAAACTTTATTTTTTCTGCAGTAGCTTGATTTAGAGTATTCTCTAAGTCCACTTTTCCCTTTTGGTATAAATGGTTTGTATTCTGCTATTGTATTGAGTAAGTGGTAATTAGCACCATATTGTCTATGATTGTAAGGTGGATCTAGATATAAAATGTCTCCTTGAATCTGTTTTATTAATCTATTTGCATCCTCTTTATAAACTTCGTGTTCATTATCATTAACTTCAAAATATGCAGCTTCTAAAATTAATGGTTTTTGGGCACTTTTTTTCAAATGTTTTAAAAAAGCTCCATATACTGAGGCAGTATTTGCTACTTTATCAGCACTTTCTAGTAAACTAGCAAGTAAAAAGAAATATTCATTATTTGTAATTATCTTTTTGTTATACCAATTTTCTATTTTTATTCTGATTGCATCAATTTTTTTTCCATTGTCATCACTAAAATATTGCCTTCCACTACCACTTCCCATACAATAATTTTTATAAATAAATCCCTCAACTCCTTTGCAGGAGTTTAATTTATTTATTAATTCTTCTGCATTTGTTAATGGCTCATGATTTTCTATATAATTTTTATTTAAAACATATGAATAATACTCTATATCGTTTGCAATAACTTTTTTTGTATATTTTTTAAAAACTCTTCCTACAATTCCTGTGCCTGCAAAAATATCACAAAAAACTTTATTGTTAGTATCACCTACTATATTAGTTATTTGCTCTTTTATCCATTTAGATAATTTTAACTTTGAACCTATATAATTCATTATTATAACTTCTTTTCCTATTTAGTATAACCGCACATATATACCTTAAGTGAATAATTTATACTTTCATTTTATATATTATAGCTATTAAATTGTTATAATCACAGTATGAATAATGTAAATAAACAAACTGAACTAATCCAAGCCGTAGAAAATGATTTGGTTCTACAGGCAAAACGGCTGCTAGCTGATGGTGCTGATATTAATGTCACGAATGAAGACAACATTCCTCTTTTGGTTATTGCCATAAAAAATGGCGCTTCAAAAGAGATGATTGAGCTTTTGTTAGATGAGGGTGCAGATGTTAGCTGGAAGACAGAAGAGGGTGTAAGTCTTTTAGATGAAGCAGTTGAGAGAAATAGGATAGATCTAGTAAAACTTTTTATAGAACGAGGTCTTGATCCAGCTGAAACTTCTCGTAAAAGTGGCATGACAACATTAATGTTGGCAGCATGTTTTGATTATATTGAAATGATGGAGTTACTATTAGAACATGGTGCCGATTTATATGCCTCTGATGAGAATGGAATGAGTGCTTCAGACTACGCTCGTAAGCTTGGACGCAAACGAGCGCAGAAGTGGCTTGAAGATAAAATGGCTAACCCTTTTTAGCGGTTAATCATCCATGCTGAAAAAATGTCGAGGTAGTTCCAGAAACTCTGTTTGAGTTCTTCAGGTGCTTCGACAGGTTCTAGTGCCAGTGCAAAATTTTCAAGCCAAATTACACGTGCTTTAGCATCTATTGCAAATGGTTGGTGACGTTTACCCATCATTGGTGCGCCACGTCGTTCATTGAAGTATGGGTATCCACCACATATTTGAATAAAGAAGTCGGCACTATTGCGTTTAGCCTCTTCCAGACCTTCTGGAGTAGTAGGAAAAAGATGTTTAATTTCGCTTTGTACTAACAGATCATAAAAGCGGCTTACTAAAGCACGCATTCCTTCTTCTCCAATTGCTTGTAAAAATGCAGGGTCTGGCTTTGTAACAGGTGGTCTAAAACCAGGTCCACTAATAGGTGTTATTGTATAGTTCATAGATCTATCCTTTTTTGGAAAACTTTTTCCAAGTGTAGTGGATGATTTGTGAAATGTGCATAAAGTTTTAGAATTATTGGAGAAATTATGGATTTAGTACAGATAGTAGATAGTTTGCAAGGCAAGAAGATTCTTTTTCTAGGCCAGAGTCGAACAATGAGTGAAGAAGATATTGAACTATTTCTTGATCAGGTTGGTGCAGAAAAAGCAAAAGATGAATCTGATGAACCAATAGCATTAATTGTACTGGGACGTTTGATTAATCCTCATGAAGAGGCTTACAGCGATGAAAGAGAGAAAGCTGGAATACCTGTTGTTACTCTTGAAGAGTTAGAGAAGTATTATGCCAGCTATATAGATCCTGATGCACTACTTGGAAGTTTGACACTCTTTCCCAACCGTGAACGAATAATTAATTTATTGCACAATCGTGCAATTAGTGATGATCTTTTTTGCGATATCCTAAAACTTTATGACTGGGAAGGTCAAGCTCCTTTTGAAACTGATGAAAATAGGGATGTTGCCGGAACAATTGTTGCACGATTTTATCCAGATATAGAGCGTAACCACAATATACAGTATTCCCCGGTAGGTCCTTTTTTAGTAGCAGCACAGTGTGAAAATGCAAAACTACTTGAAGCAATGGTGCTAATTCCAGATTATGAGATTACTCAGCGAAGTCAAGATGTTTGGATGCCAAGAACTCTGCACGAATCACTATTGATAAATCCCCATCTTCCTGCATCACTTCTTGAACATTTCTGGCAAACAGGTGATTTGCGTAAACAGGGTTTTGTGGCAATGCACCCAAATTTACCTGAAGCAAGACAGAATGAGTTGGTAAAATCAAAAGAGTGTTGGATTCATGAAGGACTTGCACGAAATCCAAATCTTTCACAAAATCTACATAGTGAGTTTTTAAATAGTACAAATGCATTAGTTAAAAATGCATTTTTACAAAGTCAGCCTCTAAGCTTAGATACGATAGAGACTATAATAATGGAAGGTGATGAGAAAAGTTTACAGGCAATAGGTTCAAATCCTTACTTAGATGAAACAGTTGCTATTAAGCTGATCAATTCAGGTAATGAAACACTTATATCATCTTTAGCATCAAACACATCACTTTTAGAGAATGCATATGAAGCAATTGAAGCAACAAAAAATGTGTCAATATTGAGAAAACTGGCTGCTAACCCTTCAGTTCCATCAAAACTTTTAGAGCGGTTAACCCGTATTCGTGATAAAGATATCTATATTGCACTGGCTGCAAATCCTTCAACACCACAAACTCATTTGAGAAATTTTTCAAAAATTAGAGATAAAGATATTAGAATCTCTTTAGCAAGTAATCCTTCTACACCGATAGAGATTTTACTAAGCTATCAAACAGATGCCGACTTGGCTAACATCCTTAAACGAAACGAAGCGTTTGGGGAATATATAAAACAAAATATTGGGTGGTAATATGAGACCAGAAGAAACTAAAGCGGCTCTTAGCCATCTTGTAGATGAAAAGGTACCTCTGTTTTTGTGGGGGCCTCCTGGAATAGGGAAATCATCTGTTGTCCGACAGATTGCACAAGAAAAGTGTATAGGTTTTATTGATCTTCGTCTATCTTTGCTTGATCCAACAGATTTGCGTGGAATTCCTTTTTTTGATCAAGAGAGCCGACAAGCTATATGGGCACCTCCAGCATTTTTGCCTGACGGTAAAGAAGAGAAGGGGATTCTGTTTTTAGATGAACTAAATACAGCTGCTCCAATGGTTCAGGCAAGTGCTTATCAGCTTATCCTTGATCGGCGTATAGGTGAGTATCATCTGCCTGATGGATGGGCAATTGTTGCAGCAGGCAATCGTGAAAGTGACCGTGGTGTTGTTTACCGCATGCCTGCTCCTTTAGCTAACCGTTTTGTTCATTTGGAGATGGAGATTGACACAGAGCAGTGGAGAAGATGGGCCATTAATGCTGGAATTGATGCATCAATTATTGGTTTTATAGGAGCTAGACCAGATGCTTTGTTTGCATTTGATGCCAAATCTTCTCACAGAAGTTTTGCTACACCAAGAAGTTGGGAGTATGTAGACAAAATTTTAAAGTCAACTCCAGAGCCTGAGCTTTTGATGCCTCTAATTTCTGGAAGCATAGGAGAAGAGTTGGCAGCAGAGTTTTTAAGTTGGCGTACTGCTGCAGGTGATTTGCCTGATCTTAATAATATATTAGAAGGAAAAGATGAAATTATTCCAGATGATCCAAATGCTTTACATGTTCTTGCTTCTATGATTATGCAATATGTGACACCAAAGACAAATCGTGAGACACTAGAGCATCTTCTTAATTATTTAATGAAAGTACCTGAAGAGTTTTCAGTTATGATTGTAAAAGAGTTGCAGCATAAAGGGGTGCTTCTTGAGAAAGCAGATAACTGGAAACAGTGGGTAAAAGAGTTTAGTTTTCTATTAGTGTAGAATTTTCTAAAAATTTAAACCTGAATTATATAATATAGGAAGCAAAGTAAAAAATATAAAAAAGTCAAAATTTTTTTCAAATTTTTTCAAAAAACTCTTGACACGAGATGAAGAGTCTGCTATAATTCCCGTCCACAAACGATGAGGCCCTTAAGTGAAGGGAAGAGATAAACATCGTAAGTGAGTCTTAAGAGAAATAAGACAGACGAGATCTTTGACAACCAAGTAAGAGATAAGTAAAACCTTTGAGCGAGTAATTTTTGTGACTTTTTTTGAAAAAGTCAAGTTAGTCGACAAGGACGAACAAATTCATTTATGGAGAGTTTGATCCTGGCTCAGAGTGAACGCTGGCGGCGTGCCTAACACATGCAAGTCGAACGAGAACGGCTCATAGATACCTTCGGGTTGAAATGAGTGTCAGCTAAGTGGCGCACGGGTGAGTAATGTATAGGTAACATGCCCCTTGGAGGGGGATAACAGTTGGAAACGACTGCTAATACCCCATACTCCTCTTTGACATAAGTTGAAGAGGGAAATGGTTTATTCCGCCAAGGGATTGGCCTGTATCGTATCAGCTAGTTGGTGGGGTAATGGCCTACCAAGGCTATGACGCGTAGCTGGTCTGAGAGGAT